>JAGXNZ010000185.1 GCA_019894655.1 Promethearchaeota archaeon
CTTCAGAATGAACTACTCTGGAAATTTCATTAATATTAAATATTTTCTATTTATAATTTCATATAATAGCTTCAGTCAGTTTTGTGATTAAGAAAAATGATAATTGCTATATCTGGTCTGCATGGAACTGGAAAGTCTACAATTGCTAAAATGTTAGCAGAAAACCTTGGAATGCGCTATTATTCAACGGGCCAAGCGTTTCGGGATTTAGCAGAAGAAAAAAGCATGACCTTGGAAGAATTCACTAACTACGTTGAGAGGAATCCAGAGATCGACAATAATTTGGATAAAAAGCTAGTGGATATGGCAAAAAAGGGGAGCATTATTATTGATAGCCAATTAAGTGGACACATGTTAAAATCCATTGCAGATTTCAAAATACACTTAACCTGCCCATTGAAAATTCGCGTAAAAAGAATGGCAGCCAGAGATCAGAGCTCTTACAATGCAAAATTAAAGGAAACGACTTTAAGAGAAGAATCTGAGTTAAAACGCTTTAAAAAACTTTATAACATTGATTTAAGTAATAATGACTTTATTCAAAATTTCTTCGATTTAATTATCGACACGGAAAGTTTGTCAATCGAAGATGTGCTGCAAATAATCTTTAAAGAGTTAGAAAAAATAAAACTAAACGATTTCTAACAAAAATCGTAAAAAATTTATTATTGAAATTATTCCTCAATTTACTAGAAATAGTGTATCTTTTTTGAAAACTAAAAAATTTAGAAAAGATAAAGCTAATAAAATTAATTTGGTGACAAATTAAATGAGCGTATATGACATAGGCAGAGTTTGTATCAAGACTCTAGGAAGGGAAGCTGGAAGATATTGCGTTGTAGTTGAAGTTATCGATAAAAATTATGTGTTAATTGATGGGTTGAATGTTAGGAGACGACGAGCTAATTACAAGCATCTCGAACCCATATCCGAAACGATCGATATTAAAAAAGGAGCATCGCATAGTGATATAGAGGAAGCAATTAAAAAGGCTAAACTCGAGAAAAAATTAATGGAAACGTTTTCTATTCCTATAAAATAAATTTTTAAAGAGAATAAATAAAATATTCAAGCGAATGCTGCTAAAAAGCGTCGTTATCTTTTTTTTTGCAGATATAGCCAAGCGGTACGGCGCTGGCTTGGAGTGGTAACCTTAACCAGAAAGCCAGTGTGTGAAAACACTCGAGGGTTCGAATCCCTCTATCTGCGTTTTAATTTTGCTCGATTTGTAGTACGTTAAACGTCAGGAAAATCTAATGCTTTAGCCTTACTTCCACCCATCATTTGTTCCATTCCTCCCTGAGCTTGGGTTTGTATTTTCAATAATCTCTGTGTAAGGGTATTAATTCCAAAGCTACAGAGGAAATACCACGCAGTAAAGTTTATCCATCCATGGTAATTATTAATTTTTATGATCGATCCATATACAAGATCAGTCCAGTCTGGAAGATCGGTCGTCACACCAGTCATCATATCCCCAAGAAATGGTATGTCGTACGCGTTCATTGGCGATAAGGCAACTGGATTATTTACTCCGAACAGACCTCGTACTAAAGAAAAAATAATTATCATTGGAACGAAGGTAATGCACGATGGTAACATACGCTTTAAAGCCATTTTTTGTTGCGATTGCTTGATCATACTATCTAACCGTTCCCAACGCTTTCTCATTTTCCTGTATTTTTCTGGGTCAATCTCAGCTAAATCTACAATTTTGGCTTTCTCCTCATCGTGCGCTTTCTTAATGACTTGTTTTCTATTTATCTCACTAGTATCAACTAACCATTTCGTTAATCCAGTACTAATTAAAGATGTCGTTATAGCCATTAAAATAATGAAAATCATGGACCCCGGCGGGTAGCTTGCCCAATCTAAAAAAACATTTGATCCTTGTAATAATAACAAAAGCATAGTTATATTGAAGAAATTTTAATAATTTATTAAAGTTTTTAGCAAAAAAAACAAAAAATAAGCAAAAGAAATTTTAATCTAATCCATACCCAAGAACGACCGCATGCCTGGATACTGCATCGCAGCCATTTCCTTAGCGAGTGACTCTGAATATTGATGCACAATTCCTATCGCAATCAATAATCCCGTACCTGAAGTCAATGCGCCTAGAGAATCGGCGAAGAAACTAAGTACAGCGACTACAATGCCGTTAATAATGATCAAAGTAGGGATATATCGCTTTAAAATCCGCTCAATGATTTTATCTGAACTTCTAAATCCCGGAATTTGCATTCCGGAATCTAAGATTTGTTGGGCAATATCACGCGGCGCTAACCCTGAGACGTCAACCCATACACGGCCGAGCATCACACAGAGGAATATAAGGATAATAAGATATATAATAGCTCTTAATGGATCGAGCAATAACTGATCCAAACCTTGAGGTGGGGTGAGGAAATAAAGCAAACCCCAATCTGGAACCAAGTTACCCGCGCTTCCTGGTAAAGTTTTGAAATGACCGATCAGATTTAGCAGAAGATCGGGAACTTGTCCTCTAAGAGCTGAATTAGGTCCAACTAGCATCTGTCCAAAGAATAGGAAATTCGCGTATAAAGCATTAACCAAAATGACGGGGATATTTGAGACATAGAGTAATTTCATAGGATATTTTCCCTTGAAACCTCGATACCCCTTGTACGCCAAGGGGATTTCGACCCGGGTGGACTCGAACCATATTACAATAAGAAAAATAACTAGCGTAGTAATACCTCCAAAAAGAGATGGTAATCTATTGCCTCTGAATATAAAATCTGCAATATTGTAATCCGGTTTAGCTAAGGCTTGAAAGAATCCTATTACTACACCTCTCGCGACACCATCATCAGCACCGATAAAACTAAACAAATTCCAAAAGATCTGGCCCGCGACACCTGTAGCGATAAATAAAGAAACTCCGCTGCCAATCCCCCATCCTTTTTGCAATAATTCATCAAGTAAGATTATAACCAATCCAGAAAGAAACAACTGTAAAAATACAATTGTTCCATTGGTAATAGTTAGATCTCCAAAGGCTCCACCCAATATATACGCTACTATATTGAATATTGTAAGAAACATCGCGAACACTTTTTGAGAACCGCTAAACATCGATCTATCGTAAGGATCGCTCATATCAACTTTAATAATTTTAGAACCAAGTAATAGCTGCATAATTAATCCAGCAGTTACTATTGGACCAATTCCTAATTCTGTAAGTGTTCCTCGCTGGCTTGCTAGTATAACTCTTAACCAATGATAATAATCTGTCGTCTCTGAAATATTTACCCCGTAAAGAGGAATGTTTGACATAATCAAATAAATTACCAGTGCCACTACAGTCCACAATAATTTTTCTTTAAACCTTACTTCTCTTTGTGGCGCTTTAATTTCAGGCATTACCCTTACGAACGGAGTAAAGAATTTTATGAATTTTCCCGTCATGGTTCATCAGTTTATATCTTTTATGACTATTTTTCTTTTAAATAAAATAAAATTTTCTCGAATGAGAAATGTAATTAAACTAAAAATTGAATTTTAAAAAAACTTTTTGATTTGAGTAGAGATTCACTTGATTAACTGATTTCTTAATAACTATATAGTGTTCAACTAAATAAAAAGTAGAAAAAAAATAATAGAAAAAAATAATTTAGTTTCTTACAACATTAAATTTAACTCAATTTCTTTATATGCCTTAGCTTTTTGGAATTAGAACAGGGATCCAATACCAGTCGGTTCCTCTTCCTCTTCTTCCGGTTCTTCTTTCTTTGCCTTCTTTGACGCTCCCTTTGCGGGTTCTACGGAAGCTGCGCTAGCGGCCATTACGGGAGCCGCTGCAGCAGAACTAATAATCGTTTCAATGTCAGCTTCTTTTAGCCCCGCTACAATTTTTGTAAGTTGGGCTTTATCAACTTCCACACCTGCAGCTTTTAATATTTTTTCAATGTTGATTTCTGTGATTTTTTTTTTGCTTTATGCAATATTAAGGCAGCATATATTGTTTCCATTTTTTTAACCTCTTTTCTATTTTAACCAATTAATTTTAAAATTTGTATTAATTTATTTCATCAAAAAATCTATTTAATTATCCGAATAATCCTCCGATACCGACTTCTTCATCCTCTGCATCTTCGGATTCATCAATTTTACTCTCTTTTTTATTTTCCGCTTCACGAACTGGTAGATCTCCACCAAGAACCATTTTGTTTATAATTTTAGCATTTGAGACCGCTTTTCGAATGTATTCATCCCGTAAATCCTCAAAATATACGGGCAATTCGAATAATAGTCCAAGAGCTCCTCTATGTGCTTTTTGAATCATTGGTTTTATGGTTTCTTTGTCTACAATACCTAATTCTAAAGCTAAATTCTGAGCAGAGAAATACGCTGAAATTACATCCCTTTGGAACTGTTCCATGTCCAGGTATAGTATTTCTTCTGGAATAATTTCACCATCGGCCCAAGCGTAATGAATCCTTATAAGGGATTCAATCGGATTTACTCCCAGCTTCTTTAAAACAGCAGCTTGTTTTACATCAACAAAATCTCCTGCTTGATGCGTTTGGGTATCTTCTCTAATCCAAATGGTATCGTTTTGAATACTCGTTGGAAGCCGTAATGTCATATTTAATTCGCTAATAACTTGTCCAGTAGGTAAACCTGTGTCGCCGGCGCTTACCCAAATATCAACGGGTGTAATTTCATTAGGTTTAGCTGGAACCATCCATTCACTTTGATTAAAAATCTTTTTTAACTCAAAAATGTTCAGATCGGTGAAACATAATGCGGCTTGTCCAGGAATTCTCTCGGCAAATTCATCTAAATTTTTTTTTTTAGATTCTTTTCTATATTTTTCGATAGCTCTAAGTTGAAGGTTCTTTTTTGACATCTTTATGATTGCTTTTCCTCTTAAAATTTTACGCATTTCTTGAATTTGTCTATCATTAAGTTTTGCCATCTCTATTACAGCAACATTGCTATGGTCTTTAAACAAACCCGCTAAATGCTCAACTTCGTCCAACTTCCATTGCGGTATTTCATGTTTTCCTATCACTGTTTCACACCTCTATATTTTTTAAAAATTGTTCGTCAATCTTAATAGGATGTCCCATGGTTGTTTTCAAAAACATAGATTTGATATTATTATATCTATGGGGCATTTGGTCAGCGACGTAATCCACTACAGTTTTTAAATTTTCGAAAACCCTATCTTTCTCCATTGATTTTTTCCCTATTTTTACTTGGATGAGAAGTTGTTTTTTCAGCGTAATTCTGATTATTTTTAGATATCGTTCTATCGCTATTTTTAGATCTTCTGGACTTGAAATAATACCGTAACCACTTGGAAATGGCTTTGGCATCTTACCTAATGGTCCAAGAAACCTAGCTAAATAACGCGCTACGCTTGGCATCATTTTATCTTCGACTATAAAGAAATCGTATTTCTTCACGAATTTCTTCTTATCTTTTTTCTCCTCGTTATTCAATTGTACTAACCCATCGTTGTCAATCGTTTCAAGTCCTAAGTTTCGTGCTTCTAATAGTATTTCATCTGAAGCGATTACACATACTTTGGGTTTATCACTTGTTATAATATTATTTGGAAGTACAATTTCCTTGTCTATCCTCTGTTTAGGATCGTTTAAATTAAGGTCTTTCAGATTAATAATTAAATCAATTGTTTCGTCAAATTTTCTAACCTTATCTTTAAATCCCTCCTTTTTTATAACAGAGTACTCGATAGCTGCGTTAATCGATTTGTTTAACAATTTATCGTCGACTTTCATATTTTACATCTCCCCCTGGATTTTATCGTCATATTCTCCGGCGTCAATTCTTTTTTGTATATCTCTTGGATTACTGCCCTCAACTGTTGCACCAATAGAAAGAGCTGTGCCTAAAACTGTTTTTACAGCGTTTTTGAAAGTTCTAGCTAAGAAGATATCCTTTTTAGCATTTGCAACAGTAATCACCTGTTCAAGAGTTAAATCGCCAGATTTCTGCTCGGAGCTATTTATGCTTCCTTTTTCTACTCCTAATTCCTTCAAAAGGAGTGAAGCCGTACTTGGGGTTTCTACGAAAATCTCAAATTGCTTGGTTTCAGGATCGCACTCGATTCTAACTGGTACGGTCAAACCCTTAAAAAGCATGGTTTTTTCGTTAACCGCATCTACCACATCTTTGATGTTTATGCCTGTTGGACCAACAGCAGGTCCAATAGGTGGCCCTCCACTTGCCGATCCGCCTTTTACGAGAGCTTTGACTACGATTTTATTTGTTTTGCTCATAATACTCGTCATTATTTATTATTCAAATTGGAAATTCAATGCTAGTAATTTAAAGGCTAAGAAACGTAAAAATAATACTAAATTTTTCCAATTTATTCATTCCAATATTGTTGTATATTGAAACCGTATTATTATTACGTTCTAAGTCCTTCAAAAACTAATTTTGAACTTAGTAAATTATAAAATGAAGTGAACCTAAAAAATTTTATGAAATTTCATAATTGTTGTAGATCTTAATTTATTTATCTTATTATTGATATCATTATTTGAGAAAAAAAAATTTTTTCAGAGCTAAATCTATTCTAATTTAAGAATTTTTGAAGGTCAAGTTTTAACGATGATTATTTGGATTCTCAATAGCGAATCGGGAATAAAATTATTGTATAAATCGTTTTTGAAAACGGATGCTGATGAGGATATTGTATCTGGATTTTTAACAGCATTTCATCATTTTTCTATGGTTGAATTTCATCAATCATTAGAATCTATAGAAATGGGGGGATTAAGGTGGATTTACATATTAGAACCAAAATTTAAATTATTATTCGTTGTTGCAGATGTAAAAGAAGTAAAAACTGAGATTTTAATGGGTAGGCTTAATGTGCTAAAAGAAGCGTTTTTAAAAGAATTCGAAAAAGTTTGGATTAAAAAAAAACATAGTTGGGATGGAAATATGAATGTTTATATGCCATTCCTTAAAGTCATTGAAGATTATTACGGCCAGTGGGAGGAAGTTGAATCATTAAACCAAGTCGCAGATTTTTTCGATATTTTAGGGGTATTTCAGCAGATTTTAATCTTGTTAAGAAATATTTTAGAGAAGAAAATGTACACGAAATCAAAAGATGTAATCTTAGATCGAATGCAAGAAGTTTACAACAATTTTAAAAAAGAGGAAGTGTACAAATCACAACCTGAATTGGAAAATATTACTTTTTCTAAAGAATCCTGGTTTAACATTATTGATATTAACTTGTTAAAGTGCGAAAAAGAAGTAATAACGAAATATTTGAAGTCGATCCTTCGCGAAACCGTTTCAATCTTAAAAGAAGAAAAGGGTAAAAATTTGTGTCTAAAATATTTTAGTGAAGAAAGAGTTTACTCTTATATTTACAATAACATGGAACTCTTAAAGGATTTAAATTTAGACATGTTTTTTTTAGAATTATTTTTATTAATCAAGTAAGATACGCTTTTTCAGAACCTACAACAAAGACGTCTTCCGTAATCGAGATTATGTTTTAGATATTCATCAGACAATATTTTCATAACTCTTTCATAATCTAAATCCGTTTCAAATTCATTATTGACCATGGTTGGAATATCTTCAATCTCTATTCCAGGCGTTGATATGAGTTTAAATATTTCATTCTTAACTTCTTCAGATATTTCTTCTGCCATATAATTATTATTAAGTAAATTAAATGAAAAATATTATCGTTAATTTTGATAAAAAAAAATACATTTCATAGAGATTTTATAATGTAAATCTCCTAAGACTTCTATAAAATAATAGAAAACAAATTAAACTTGTTCTAAAATAACTTCATGTTTAATCGTTCCTATTTTTTCAATAGAAGCTTCTAATATATCGCCTGGTTGTATCGGATTTATTCCACTTGGAGTACCTGTAGCGATTATATCTCCTCTTTTTAACGTTACAAATTTAGACAAATATTCTAGTATTTGAGGGATTTTAAATAACATATGCTTTGTATTCGAAAATTGTCTTGTCTGTCCGTTAACTTTTAACTGAATTGATAAGTTATGGGGGTCGGAAATTTCACTACATGGAACTATTCTTGGTCCTATAGGTCCAAATGAATCGAAGTTTTTGCTTCTATACCACGGTAAATTTATATTTCTATCGCTTTTTTGCATAATTCTCGCAGTTAAATCAAGAAAAATCGTGTATCCTTGGATATAATCGAACGCTACTTCCGCTGAAACATTTTTACATGTTTGAAAAATAATAAAAGCGAGTTCAACTTCGTGATCAACTCTATTATATTTCTCACTTTCATAAAGAATTTTCGGGTAGATTATTGGTTCATTATCAGTTACAAGCGTATTCAAAGTCTTCACAAAAAAAACAGGTTCTGTGGGAACAGGAGCGTTTGTTTCTTTAATGTGATCTAAGTAATTGCGCCCTAAACACAAAATTTTGGTTGGATTTATCGTAGTTTTTCCAATTTTAATCAATTAACTCAACTCCTCCTCTAGAATAACCCTATTTGATAAGGTTCCAATTTTTTCGATCGAAGCTTCTATACGATCTCCGGGTTTGATTGGAC
>JAGXNZ010000186.1 GCA_019894655.1 Promethearchaeota archaeon
CTGGAAGTGCTTTGGATTTAAGAAACATACTTATTGCAATTGATATGAGAGAGAGTATAGCAAAAAATATAATAATGAAAATGCTTGAAGATAATGGTCCTATCATATACAATGAAGCATCAGGAACAATCGAATTAAAAGAGGAGATAGATTTCTAATGAGTACTAATTTAAAAGAAGTTTTGGGATTAATAGAACAGTTAGAATCCACATTTGATGAATATATACAGTCATTTAAGAAGAATACAGATGAAATCCTTAATAATATAGGAATCTCATGGAAGAACTTAAAAATAGAACAAGAAGAAATCCAAAAAATTGATCAAAATATTGAAAATCAAAAATCTGAAATAACGGAATTAAAAATAAAAATGGAAGAGATTAGCAAAAAACGTGAGGATTTAAAAGGTACTAAAGAAGAATTAACTTCTAAAACTACTGAGCTAAAAAATACTCTAAATCGCCTTCAAAGTGATCTCGAAGCTCCAAAAATGGAGTTAAATGACATAACCTCTAAACTAAACTCAACCAACGATAAAACCTTATTAAAAGAAAGCGAGAAAAATGCTTTAGAACAGAAAAAAATTGATAACGAAAATAAGGAATCTCAATTAAAAACATTGTATACTGAGGAAAAAATGGAAGATTTGAATCACAAATTAGCTCAACTAAAAAGAAATAATTTCTTTACATCGTTTCTGATGGAACATTCCGAAGAAGAAATTCCGGAAGTAGACATTATTGCCATGATCATGTCTCAAGGTAGCTGTAACCTTGATGAGCTAAAAAAATTATTGGATGTGCCTCCAATTATGGCAGTAAGAACCATAAAACAATTAGCTGTAAAGGGAATCATTAATTTGGATGAAAGTACTAATATTGTAACCTTGCCTTAGCTAACTAAATAATTATCATAATTTTTTAGAATTTTAATATTAAACAATTCCTTGATTTACTTACTAAGAATCAATTTCTTAATTCTACTTCCACATTGTGAACAATTTTTTACATATTTCTCGAATTTTTTACCACAATATGAGCAATAAGTAGAAAAATTTATTATGTTTTCGATAGCCTCTTTTCTTTCTGTGAGTTTTTCTATTAATTGAGTTATAGACTTCTTATTTTGGGCTCGTTTAAATGATTTATTTTTATAATTTATATCTTTTATTGATTTAAGAGGTTTAGTAAGTGTTTTTTCTTCAATAGTACCTTTTTTGCTTGGTTTTTTATCTCTTTTATAGAGTTGAAAAAAGTAAATTATAGATGAAACTGTAATGATAGCAAAAATTATAATTAAAAAAGTAATTAAGTTAAAAAATGGAGGATTTATATTAGGTTCTTGATAAATAGAAGCAAAAATTATATTAAATGTTAATGTTGCGGAACCTAATCCTCTATTAGTGAATAATAAATAAACAATTGAAGTATTTAAAATTGATGTGTAACTTATTCCAGAATCTTGATGTTTAGTACCATCAGATAATACAAAACACCCATAGGGAGGTTGATTACTAGTGTAATTGGAGTGTAATTGGATCAGATTCTAAGTTTATTATTTTTTAATAATTGTTTATTTTAATTTCATCTTAAATTGCTTCGGGAAAAAGAAGAATACAATTACATCCAAATGAATGGTCTCCTTTTATTTTATCTTCAATCCAAATCTTTCCATTATAGATATCAACAAGTTTCTTAACTAGTTTCAAACCTAAGCCTGATCCACTTCTGTTTTCTATTTCAAAATCTCCTCTAATAAAAACTTTTTGTTTATCTGTATCAGGTATTCCTATTCCATTATCAATAAACTCCAGTTTGAAAAATCTTTTACTTTTTTTTATTTCTTTTGAAACCTTGATTTCAATTTCAACAATCGAGTTGATGTTATGATGCACGGAATTAATTATGATATTTTCAAACACTTCATTTACCAAATCATTTGCTAAAATATTTAGCGTATCATAATCTGAATTAAACTTAATTTGAATATTTTTTTGAGGAAATGCATCAACTATCAATTTTTTACTTCTTTTTAGAATCTTGATTATATCTATTTTCTCTAATGTTATTTTTGAGTCCTCCAATTCAGACAATTTCCGTACATTAGATGCTAATCGAGTTCCACGTTTTAGTTGTTGTTTAATAATATCGATTAAAGGATCATCATAATTGATATTTGAACCCTCTTCAGACTTTAAAGTTATTAGTTCTATAGATGATAAAATACTTTGAAGAATATTACTTATGTCATGAGCAAATAAATCCTTATAAAAGCGGGAACGATTATATGCTTCTCGATATCGTTTTTCGGACTTTTTCAGATTTTTTTGGGTTAATCTTAATTGAGTAATTTCATTAGCTACTTCCACAGTTCCAATTATTTTATTATTTTTATCTATAACTGGATAGCTTTTAATGTGCCATACTCTACCATCCGGTGTTTTAACCTCTGCTTCCGCTTCTGTTTTGGTTTCTAAAGAAATATGAACTGGACATTCCTTAATAGGTCCATCAGGGTTACACCAAAATGAGTAACACTTTTTACCTATCAAATCTTCGACTTTCATATTTATTGAATCTGCAGCTGCTTTATTTGCCCTAATGATATTATGATTGGTGTCTTGGAATATGACATGTTCTACAATACTATTTAAAATGAGTGTTTTTTCTCTCTCGGCCTTTTTTAATGAATCTTTAGAAATCGATTCAGATTTCTTTAATTTTTTTATTTTCATGCTTTCTTCCATTGATCTTTAAATTAAACACACAATAGTGTAGTAATATGAATTATAATTCGTAATATAACATTTTGGTTTAGCTTAAGGATAAAAATTAAATCATTCAAACTAAATTCTTTTAAATAACCTTTCGTTATTTCCCACTATACATATCGATTAATATTTAAGAAAAGGTAAAATCAATGGATAAAAAAGATGTACTTATAGGTATTTTAGCGATTGTTACTGTGGGTTTAGCAGGAGGTTTAGGTTACATTATTATCGCAAATCCTCTCTCTGGAGGGACCACAACACCCGTATTAAATCAAGGTCTACCAGATGATTGGAGCACAGCTCCCAATTCTTCAATTCTTAAGTTATATGACGTACACGGTGTAGAATATAATATTACCATTGGAGAAATTTTAGATGGTGTGCAAGTCTATCTTGATGACCTAGAAGCTGATTCATTGTCTGAGTGGAAAAACTATTATGAATTAACCACTATTCAAGACCCAATATCAGGACAATATGTTACTGGAGTAAATATTCTAGATATTTTGGAAGAAAAAGGTATTTATTTTGCTGGGGATCTAGAATTTGAAACGGAAGATTCAGTTTCTCGAGAGATTCACACAGCAGATATAATAACAAAAAGTTATGCTAAGAAAGGTAAGACATACTTTGTATTAGTATTAGCAATAAACCAGGAATGGTTACAATATTCTCCTTATTACGCCTCAATGGGTAATTTCTCCATAATGGGATTGGATCCTAATGATAATTTCTACAACTTCAATCAAGTTACGGTAATGAATAATTGGACAATTGATATAAATGTTAATGGTACTATTGAATTCTCTTTAGACGCATGGGATTTAATACAAAATCCATACACCGCAGTTTATCGGGTTGATAGCACAACTGGTTGGGGAGCAAATCGTCAATATTGGGGGAAAAATGTGTCTGAAATCATAGCAATGACAAGTGCTAATGTTGAACCCGATTATGAGGTTGTATTCAGGTCTGCTGATGGATTTACAACGCCATCTACAAAATGGGGAGAACTACCTTACAATAAATCAGAAGTTGAAATTG
Organism: Promethearchaeota archaeon; assembly: GCA_019894655.1. The sequence goes on from JAGXNZ010000186.1 coordinate 3,815, forward strand.
GGATGTATAATAATGGAACACATGTCATCCCTCGCTCTGATGATGATTATGTTAATGGAACAAGTACTACGGGGGTCCCAATTCCTGCTACTGATTTAATAATGAACTTAGCATGGAAAATCCAAGAACTTGGAGAGACATATGATGGAATTGCTGATGATGCGTGGCCAGTTCCCAAGATCTTATCATATTTTAGTGGTCCGTTCAATGTTCAAATACCAGGTAGAGACCGTAGTAGTTATGCTAAATGGGTTACTGAAATAATCATAGACTTTTAAGCCTCTATCAAATTTTAATTATAATAATCTTTTTTTCCTTTTCTTAAATATAAAAATGTAAAATGATACTGATGGTAATAACGATGGAACCAATGCAATCACACAATAAAAGCAAATAAAAATATATAAATAATTATTCACATGGAAACTCGAAATTTTTACATAATAGTAGCAAGCATTATAATTGGACTTGTAGTTTTTTGGTTAATTATGATTGCTTTCTTGGAATTTGATCCTTTTGTAGATCCGAATGAAATAACAATAGATGGTGATGGAACATCGACATCTATAACGATATCTATTAGTGAATTGAAATCAGGTAAGTATGATCTCGTGGAAGATAAAACTTACCATATAAAAAATAGCGGTGAATATGAATATGATATCAAATATTCAGGAATTTCGCTCTGGAGCATTCTTGAGGAAGAAAATCTTCTTCTTCAATCTTCTTCAGAATTAGAATTCCGTTTCTATAGTCGAGATGGATACATTGCTCCAAAATTTCTTAATCTTTCTATCGTGGAAACTTATCCTGATTTAGTAATTCTTGCATTTGAAGAGAACGGTGTACTTCTTACTTTAGAGGGACCCTTGAGAACCGTGATGGATCAATCAGTGATGCCTGAAGGTGAATATAGCGCACAATATTCTGTACAAAAACTAAGTTTAATAACCATTAATATAGCTTAAAATCAAAGTGTTTAATCATGGATGGAGTAGAACAAAATAATATCAAAGAATTAGAAGAGATTTCTAAATCCAATGAAGATTATCGAGAAACTGGTTACAATTCTTTAAATAAAGAGAAATCGATGAATTTAGATTATATTTACTCCGCTCTCATTGGAGTTTTAGGGGGAGTAATATCAAGTTTGATTCCTTTCAGTTTATTAATAAAACTCTGGTACCCTTTCACTGGGGGTACGCAACTCGTAAGTGGACATCATGTGATCTGGGGAGCAATAATATATGGATTAACAAAAAAAAAGAAAAATATTATTTTAACCATGGTGACAAAAGGGATTCTAGAGTTTTTATTGGGTCATCCATATGGTTTGTTGATATTATTCGTAAATATATTGGAAGGGGCTCTACTTTCTTTTGGCTTTTATGTTATGGCGAAAATAGGAGAAGGTGAGACTAAAGTAGGATGGGGAATTGCTGGCGGCATAGGTAACTTTATTCAAGCGCCGTTTATTTGGATTTTAAATCAACGATGGTATTTACATTGGTCTTTATGGGCTTTAGCCTTTATATTTGCCTTTATTTCAGGTATCTTAATAACTGGACTTCTTGGTAGGGCTATGAAAAATAGTTTAATTAAAGCAGGAGTCCCAATTACTTATTAAAGAAAGAGTGTGATTATTAAATTCCCTCATCAAATATTGCTCTTTCTTTTATTGATTTTTCTTTCATTTATGGTGAGGATAAAAGTAAGGATCCCAGTATCTCCGATATCAATTTTAATTTAATGGAGGGAGAAACATTAGTTTTAGCGGGACCTAGCGGTAGTGGCAAATCAACGATAGCGTATGCTATGAATGGAATCATTCCTTGGAGACAAAAAGGTTTTGCTAAGGGAAATGTGAAGATTTTTGGGAAAAGTATTTGGGATTACGAGTTCACTTCACTCTCTAAGATCGTAGGATTGGTAAAACAAAACCCAATTGAGCAATTAGTCACTTTTACAGTTAGAGATGAAATTGCATTTGGATTAGAGAACCTAAAATATCCAGAAGACGTGATTACATCCCGAATTGAAAGAGTAAGCAGGATGATGGGGATCTCAGACATCTTAGATCGATCTATTGAGCAATTAAGTGGAGGTCAAAAACAACTCACAATATTAAGCTCTTTTTTAGCTATGAGTCCGAAAATTCTTATTTTAGATGAACCGATTGCTTTTCTAGATCAAAAATCTGAGAGTTTATTGCTAAATAGGTTAAAAAAATTAGTTAAAACCAAGGAGATTCCGTTAACCTTAATCATTATTGAACATCGATTATCTAGAGTACTAGATATTGCTGATAAAATCATTGTATTAGATGATACGGGTAAAATCTCACTTAATGGGCACGTTAAAGATATTTTACAAAATAATTTTGCTCAATTAAAAAAATGTAATGTGAGAGTACCGTGGTTAATTGATGTTTTTGATCAATTTGAAAAAAAGATCAAAGCGGAAAAAGATCTTCATAGTTCTATGAATTATCAATTCTATTTTGATTACATTTCAAGATTAAAGCAAGATGAGCTTAAAATTCTTCAAAATATTATACTTAGTAAAGAAATTTATGCAGAAGAATTAAATAAATATGATAATTTAGACCAAATAATTGATTTAAATGAAACTTATGTTAAATCACTAAAACTTGAGAAACTTACAGAAGAAAAAGAAGAAATCTTAAATAATGACAAGGTACTCCTTGAAACTAAAGATCTCTGCTTTTTTTATCCTAATAGCGGAATAAAAGCGTTAAAGAATATAACAATACAGATTCAAAAAGGAGATTTCATCGGTCTTGTTGGTCCCAATGGTTCGGGGAAAACCACGCTTCTTTATTTATTGGCGAATTTATATCATCCATCATCTGGATCTATTTATTTTAAAAATCAATTATTGGAGGATTATGATTCCTATAAATATGCGCAAAAAGTAGGATTTATTTTTCAGAATCCTGAAAATATGATTTTTAAATCCACCATTAAAGAAGAAATTTTATATGGTCCTAAGAATTTCGGAATGTACTCTCACATTAAGGATGAATACTTACAGAAGCTTATAGACTTGATCGGAAAAGAAGACCCTTTAAAAAATCCTTTCAACTTAAGTTGGGGTCAAAAACGACGATTAAATCTAAGTTCTATATTCATATATGATCCAGAGATAATTTTATTAGATGAACCGTTTATAGGACAAGACCAAAAAACCATCGAAGCTTTAATCGAAACGCTTTATATTGAAAGTAAAAGAGGAAAAACTATCATAATCTCCTCTCATGATTATCGTTTATTATTAAAATACACGAAAAGAATTATTGAGCTAAATAAAGAGGGATCCATTCAATATTATGATACTAAAAAAAACTATTTCACCCATCATAGTAACCTTGGACCAATTTTACTTTTAGAAGAAATAAATAAACGGCTAAAGGGGTTAGATAAATGACGAAAGATAAGAATAGAGCATTGGACAATAAGAATAATACCTTTGCCTACTTCCCAGGGAATTCGTTATTTCACAAATTAAATCCCCTTTCCAAACTAATATTTCTCATCTTCCTTACAATTCTCACCTTTTTTACAAGAAGCATGATACTTCTTTCGATGATATTACTTTTCATAATTCTCTTAGTATTATTGAGTGAAGTTTCTATGAAAAGATTAATCAAAAAAACCCGTTTTATTGTTTTGGTATTGATTTTCAGTGTAATATTAAATATATTTTTTAATGCAATCCCAAATGAACAAGAAACTATTTTATTCTATCTCTTCAACTTAAGCTTTTTACCAATTCGTAGATTGGCTGTTTATTATTCCTTAAAAGCACTATTAATAGTATTAACTCTATATTCCTCTACGATACTCTTTACAAATACCACATCTAACAAATCTTTTGTATATTCGTTAATTAAACTCAAAATACCATATAAATTTTGCTTCTCATTTATGATAGGGATGAGATACATCCCTTTAATTGAGCATGAAGCCAAAACTATTGCACTAGCACAAAAAGCTCGGGGATTTGGCTTAGAAAAAGCAAAAAATTTTAGGAAAGTTTATCAATTAATTTTTGAGCGTTTGTTATCAACCTTAGTATCTATCCTTAGAAAAGGTCATACAACTTCAATCTCCATGGAAAATAGATGCTTTGGTTTATATAAGAAAAGAACTAACCGGATATTGGTAAAATTTAAGTTAATAGATTTTGTTTTTATTATAATGTGCTTTTTGATTTTCACCTTTTTACTACTTTACCAATTGAATTTTCTTCCTTTTCCTCCAATCCCTTCTATATATCAAATTATTACTCAAATTTTCTAGATTCAAACTCTATAAAATATATCAGTGTTGTTTTTTAGAGATGTCTTACTTTTATTTTTATGGTTGATGTGTCTGAGACTGTAAAAGAAATACAAGATAAATTCAACATCATTGGAAGATCTGAAGAAATAAGGAAAATCATCATAGCTAGGTCAGTTGGGAAGAATATACTAATTGAAGGTGATGTAGGCGTTGGAAAAACCACGATAGCAAGAGCCGTGGCATCTTATTTTGATTCAAATTTCTATAGGATCGATTGTTCGGAAGAAACTCTACCCCATAATCTGGTTGGATATTTTGATCCTCCTCTTGCCATATCAAAGGGATATAATGAAGAATCATACATCTATGGTCCCCTAACTCAAGCCATACTTACAGGAGGTTGCATGTTTATAAATGAAATAAATAGAATGCCTGAGAGCACGCAAAATTCTTTATTAACTGCACTAGACGAGCGTATTCTTGAAATTCCTAAATTAAAAACAATAGAGGCTAAAAAAGGATTCTTTACTATTGCAACCCAAAATCCTGCAGCGCATATAGGAATATCTATCTTAGGAGAAGCATTGAAAGACCGATTTATTTGGATCAAGTTAGATTATCAAACTCCAGAGGAAGAAGTCCTAATAATAAATAAAGAAGCACATTTAATAGGATCGGATGGTAATAAAATCGCTCAAATTTCACAAAAAATCGGTGAACTTACAAGAAAGACTAATTTTATAATGCGAGGGAGTTCTATTAGAGGAGCAATCGATTTAGCAGATATTATTTTAAAATCAGAAAGTTTTGAAAGCTCTAAAGCCTGGGTTGAGGCGGCAATAATGTCGCTTTATAATAAAATTGAACTAGAAGATGGAGTTACTAGATCAAAATCAGATATTATAGCAGATATCGTGCTATCTGTATTGAATAAAACGGATTTTCAATAATCGATGACTTCTCTTTATCAGATGAAGAGAATGAGAA
>JAGXNZ010000187.1 GCA_019894655.1 Promethearchaeota archaeon
TACATTTAATTGTCTTTTTGACTATATAAAGATTTCTCCAAAATTTTAATGCTTGATATTTAGAAAATCAAATGATTAATTGATGATTAAAATTTTTATTTCATTAATTTTTTGAGACTCCTTAAAAACTATGATAAATGATTTAAATAATGGAACTCATTATGGGTGAAAAATATGAATCGCAATGAAGAAATGGAGAAAAAAATAAAAATACTTTCTCGAATCATCGTATCTGGAAATGATTTGAATGTATTAAGCAGCTATTTCTGGAATTTAATTAACTCCTTTCGAGATAATGAAACCAAAACGATCATGTTAGATAAGCTATCTAAATCAACATGGTTCCAAAAAATAGAAAATAATGGCTACTACGGTATTATCGAGAATGATTGGTGGGAAAGTTTGATCTTAGAATGCATTTCTCATAGTGATTCCGAGATTAGACAAGCAGGATGGAATGCTATTCAAGCTCAAATAACTCAAGCAGAATACTTGTATTATGAAGATGAAGGACATAAATTTCCTAAGCTCCCTTTTTCATTTTTCGATCATTTCAATAACACTCTTATTAATGGAGAAGATATGGATACGCTTAATATTGTTAAGATTCTCAATCGAAATCCAAGATTCATCGATTTAGATAAAATATACAAAGAAGAAGAATACAAATATCTAGATCTTAAGCGAATTTTGGTAGAAAAGATAGGTCAAAAAATCTCCTTGAATCGAAATCAAGTTATAAAATTATTAACTCATGGAAGCAAGGAGGTTAGGCAGGCATCTCTCCCAATGGGATTGAATCGAATTAAAAAAAACCCTACTATCGATCAAGAGACAGGCAAAGCTATATTAGATGTGATAAATAAGAGTGAAATTGATAAAAATCTTCATAAACTCATAGAAAATTGCGTTACTCAACTTCTTTCTAGCGTGGGAGATGAGCGGATAATTCTGTTTGGTTTACAGGATGAAGAATTACGATATAGGGCTATTGAAATTTATCTTAGCGATTGTGAAATTAACATCAAGATCCTCGCTGAACTAGTTTCAGATAAAAACGAAAAAATCGCAAATTTAGCTTCCAAAGCATTTTCCAAGATGCAAAAAAATATCTGATAACAACAAAGTAGAATATTTCTACTTTTTACAATGAAGAAGATTTATCTAGGAGATTTCTATTAATTGTTCAAACCTTAGGGAGGATCAACTGAACACCCTGCTCCTATCAAAAATGTTAACTTCTTATTGTTTTTAAATAAATCGTTGAGAGTGAGATTTTTAGTATTCATATGAGATCTCGTGTAACTGGATTTCTAAAGAATTATGATAAATTTGAATTCCTTTTTTATAAATTTTTCTTAATAATAAGGATTTATCATTTTTATTCCTTAATTACGTGTTGCAGAGAATTTTTCGTTGTTTTGGAACTTTTGCAATAGTAATTTCTCCGTGCTTGGACTTGATATTTACTCCCACGTGTTTTCTATCAAATGTTGCAAGAGCATCTTTAAGTCCAATTCCAAACTTTCCAATGAGATGAGGATAAGTATTAAATCAACAAATTTCTTAATTTCCTTTAATAAGACTTCTTTATTCATAATATTTCTACGAATTTATTAATGTAAAAAATTTATTCTACTTAGATTTATCTTTAAATAGATAGTACATCAGAGCGCCAATACCTATTGTCGCTAACGCACCTAATGCAAAACCACCTGCAGCAGTGATCCAAAAACCAGTTTCTTGATTTCCACAATTAGGACAATTATACTTTATTTCTTTTCTTTTTTTTTAATCTTTTCTGAATTATTAAAATTAGAACGTTTTAATTTTCTTCAAGCAAGAGAGAGAGGGATATAACTCTGGGTTAGTAGCCCAGAGGGGATATGTTCTTCCTAAAAGAATTTTTTAGACGATTGAACCCCTGATCACTGGCTTTTTGCCTATAAAAATAGTTCGCAAGCCAGCGTCATATCCACTAGACTACTGGGCTATATATTTCTAATTATAATCGTTAATAATTAAAATACTTTATTTCTCTATTAAAAAAAAATCTCATGGTTTTAAATCAATAATTAACAAGATAAATTAGGACCTCGTCACCCCTTGGCATCCATTTCGGAAATATCAAATGAAAATATTCATTATTTAGCACGGAGTCTTACTAGTAATTTATTGTCGCATGGTTAAAATATTTTATTCCTCTTGAATAAATCAATAATTAACAAGGAAGATAAAGATGTATGAAGATTATGCTGTAATATTCGATA
>JAGXNZ010000188.1 GCA_019894655.1 Promethearchaeota archaeon
CTAATATACGCTTCCCCATAAAGATCACTTACTATATCGAATTAGTTTAAATTAATTAATAAAAGTATAAATTTTTTATTATTTTAGAAAGAATTTATTGATTCTTAAGTTTAAAATATGGAATTAAATTAGAGTTTATTTTTTCTTAATAGTTCGTCAATATTGTAGTTAAAAGCGATTGGAATTTCTCTTTCTATAAATTCACCTGCGATATTAGTCAACAATAAATTTTTAATTTCTTTTGGATCACTAGTCTGCCCAAGCACCCATCCTAATTTAATATATCCAACTTCAGGCAATAAATTTCTTCCCGGTATAACCCCTAAATTTTGAAGCTCTCTTCCTGTAGAATAGACGTTCATTCCAACAAAACCATGAATTGTCTGTGTAGTCATGAGAATAGTCATTTTTTCTTGTATCGCTCTTTCTATGGAATCATAGATAGAGGTACTCACATGACCAAGACCTGTTCCAGCAAATACTATACCTTTATAACCCTTATCTATATAAAATTCAATTTGTTCATTTTCCATTCCGGGATATGAATAGATGAGAGTTGTTTTCCTCTCAAAATTCGTTTTGATTGTAGTTTCAGATCGATTTCGTTTTCTGTAATTATTTTTAAATGTTTTAATCTTCCTGTCCTTTACCATTCCTAACGGTATATCATCGATAGTACGAAAAGTATCTCTTACTGAGGAATGCATTTTTCTTACCAGCGTTCCCCTATGAATTAACCCATAATCGTGTGAAGGAGAACCTAACATAGCTACTACAACCTCAGCTATATCAGAAGTAGCTACAGTAGCAGCGTTTATCAAGTTTAAAGCAGCATCAGATGATGGGCGATCGGAGCTTCTTTGACTCCCTGTTAACACAACTGGAATGGACAAATCTTTTAACATGAAAGATAAAGCGGCGCTAGTAAATGTCATAGTATCCGTTCCATGCCCTATAATTACACCTTCAAAACCAGAATCTACTGCTAGTTTAACTTTTTCTGCTAATTTTTGCCAATATTCAAATCTCATATTTTCTGATAATATCTCGAAAACTACTTCGCAATCAAGATTACAAATTTCTGCTAATTCAGGAACGGAACTAAACAACTCACTAGGGGTAAAAGAAGGTATAACCGCCCCAGTCGTATAATCTAATCTTGAAGCAACCGTTCCTCCAGTTCCTAATAATTGAAGCTTAGGCAATTTTTTATTATGTGGAAATTCTTTTTCCGGAAATTTGTAATTTGCTTCTCTTCTTCCAATTTTTTTTATATTTTGTATATCAGAGACATTTATTCCAACATTATAGTTGTTTTCAAGCTTGATTTCAATAAAATCAGGAGCAGAGTATTCGCTTCGAGGCATTATAATTCCTTCTAACTGCGTTTTAGTTGTAGTTATTTGAACGATATCCCAGATTTCTATTGCATATTTCTTTAAAATATTTATAGATTTACCTTTATATCCTTTTAACTTATCTTCCACTTATTTCATCTCCTTTAACTTGTTTGATATCTGTCTTTTCAATTCTTTAGAAACGATCTCACCATCAATTTTTCCCCTTACGATTTTCATGACTTCTCCCATTAACGGCCCTATGGATCTCATACCTTTCTCTTTAACTATTTTTAAATTTTTATCTAATACCCCCTCAACCACAATCTTTAAATCTTCATCTGAGAGACTTTCAAGATGTAATTTTTCGATGGATTGTTCGATAGTGAGATTTGGAGAATCTGCTTTTAATCTCATTATTTCTTCGATAGCCTCCTTTCCAATTCTTTTATTTTTCAATTCTAGGAAAATTTTTTTATAATCTTCATTAGTAATATTTTCAATTATTTTTCCTTCCCGCTTTATTGCAGTTGCTGTGTTTAATAATGTGTTTATGATTATTGAAGGTTTTTCAGAGTAAATATCAATTAAGCTGTCAAATAAAGATAATTTCCCTTTAAAAATTAATTTTTTAACGGAACTCTGTTCAATTTTGTACCTTTTAGCATAATCTTCAATAATATCCCAAGGATAATTAGGTAAAATATTTTGAATTTGTTTAATTTCTTCAGCTGTGTTCATAATAGCTTGTGAATCAGTATCCGGATACAATCGTGCTCCACCATGTAATTCTCTCAAAAATTCTGTAGTTCCATTATCAAGTGCTTTTCTTGTCTCAGGCGGAACTCCTTTAAAACCAAATTTTATTCGATCAATAATTATTTCTGCTGCTTTATTAAGTTCTTTAACATCTCCCAGAATTAAAACAAAACAATCACTATCTTTCGAATTCAATTTTTTTTGAATATTTTTAACATCTTCCTCAGATAAATTATATTTTTCTAAATTTTCGTCAGAATGAATTATCCCCTTTAAACCTGAGATAACTTTGACCTTACTACTTACTTCAGTGCCGAATCTATAATCCTCCATTAGTTCTTTTCCAAAAATATCTTTAAAACCTTTAAAGTTAAAGCCATAAAGTTTTTTTCCTGATTTTATTCCATTTGTAATGAACTTAGAATTAGCATTTTCCATTAAACTAGTTAAATCTACAGGCTTTTGAGGGATATCAGTTTCACTTATTTTTCGATTTTTTAGTTCTTCTTTAATCTCTATTAGTTTAAGCTGACGTGAAATTTCATGGTTAATTAATTGGGGTATCCAACTCAATTTTTGAACTCCTTTAATTTCAATCCTGGTTCCAGATTTAATGCTTACATTGATATCTTGTCTAACTGAGCCAAGTACTTTTTTTACATTGGTTATCCACAGCAGTAATCCAATTCTTTCAGCACATTCTCTACATTCTTCAGGAGTATTTATGTCCGGTTTAGTTGTTACTTCTACTAATGGAATTCCAAGACGATCTAACCTGTAAAAATTAGTTTTATTTTCAGTTTTTATTTTCCTAGCAGCTTCTTCTTCTAAGCTTAATATATCGATTCTGATTTTTTTATTGTTTTTCAATGTTATATATCCATCTGTTCCTAAAATCATCGTGCGTTGAAACCCAGAAGGGACGCTTCCGTCAAGATAATTTTTCCTACTTACGTGCATCTCCTCAATAATATTTGCCCTAAGAAGTAAAGCTATTTCTAATGCAATTTTTCTAGCTTCCTCGTTACAGGAAAACGGGGGAGTATCGTCTAATTCATAAGTACAAATCACATCGTTGTAACCTTCATATATGATAGTCTTTCCCTTTTTATATTCAGTTAGCATAGCTTTATCAAATGTACCCATTTCTCCCAAAACAGGTCTCATATACCTCATTGTATTAAAATCTGGCACCCTAGTTCCTTGAAGTTTGCTTGGGCATCTACAAAACAGTTTTTTTTCTGTATCAAGCTGCTGATGAATTTCTAAACCACAGATTAATCCTAATTCTTCATAATCAAAATCAAACATCTTAGATCATTTGAGATTTATATAGTTCTACTATGAACTGTTTAATTTATTTTATAATTTTAATATATTGTATGGAAAATCTAAAGTTTAGTTCATTAAGATAGAAAATCAAATTTATTTTTATTGTCCTTATGCAGCGGGTAAAATGCTTATTCAAATAAACCGAATAAAGACTATTATAAAACGAAATATAAATCTTTATGTGGATATTTTTTTCATTTATTTCTTAATAATAGAAAAATTTAATCACTTAAGGTTTTTGAGACATAACATCCATCTAGAGCATAACCCATCTCATAAAACCAGTCCCTCACACCTAGACCACTTATTACAGCTAATTTTTTAGAGTCAAAATCTTCAAGAGCAATTTTTTCAGCATTTTCCATCAGTAGTTTACCCAATCCGCGATGTTGGAGTTGAGTATTTCGCGGTTTTTTATCTTTAGGAACTAATTCGCCTACGACTTTAATTTCCCTTACTATCACCGTTTTTCCATCATTCAATTCGTGCCTATGAGCATATTCTGAAGGTTTTCTTAATCTCAAGTATGCTACAAGATAATCTTCCTTTTTATTTTCGTAAGATAAAAATGTTTCTTGTCCATTAGAAGCTTCATAATCATGACGATATAATTTAATATCCTCAAATATACTTTCATCAATAATTTTAGGTTTTTTAGCAATTCCATATTCTCGACATCGTATGCAATTGCATTTAAAATTAAGTTCTTCCAATCTTTTGTGCACTAATTGTCTTAAATTACTCTTTTTGCATCCTGCTTCAATTAAAAACGCAGGTATATCTCTCATAATTCTCTGAATTCTCACATAAGAAGGAATATTTTGTTTTACATTTGATATTAAATCAATCAATTCGCTTAATGAATAAGGTTCATAATCTCCATTTCTCCACCAATCGTATAATTTAGTTCCTTTAATTACTACGCAAGGGTAAATTTTCAACATATCTGGGCGGTAATCGGGAGAAGAAAAAAGATAATTAAACATCTCTAAATCCTTAGAGTAGTTAGAACCTGGTAGATTAGGCATAATATGAGTATTAATTTTTAAACCCGCGTCTTTTGCAATCCTTATAGCATTAATACTGTCTTGGGTTGTATGCCCTCTATTCACTTTTTTATAAACATCATCAAAAACCGTTTGAATTCCAATTTCTACTCTTGTTGTTCCATAGTTTAACATCATGTCGACATAAAGTTCTGAACAATAATCGGGTCGGGTTTCAATTGTCAAACCGATTAATCTTCTTTGAGATTTCTCTGCTAGGTTTTTTGCTGCTTCTAATGAATTAACTCTACTCCCAATTACTCCTTCGTATGCTCCTTTAATAAATTCTTCTTGATAATCAATAGGAGAAGATAAGAATGTACCTCCTTGAATTATTAAAGAAACTTTGTCTACTTTATGACCGATGGATTCTAAATCTAGTATTCGGCTTTGAACTTGTTTGTAAGGATCATAATTATTATGGATGGAGCGCATAGCTGAGGGTTCTCTCCCAGTATAGGATTGGGCTACTTTTTCTCCCGGTTGAGAGTTTTGACCAGGACAATAAATACATTTTCCAGGGCATGGTAAAGGTTTAGTCATGATTGCGATAGCTGATATCCCTGACAATGTTCGTACCCTTCTCCTCTTTAACAATTCAAGGATAGTCAATTTTTCTTCTTCTGAAGCAAAATACAATATAGTAGCATTCTTTATTACCTTAGGATGTTTATATTTTTTACCTATTCGCCCTTTTAGATTGGTGATTTTCTCCCGAGAGAAGTCTGGGTTTTTTATCAAGTAATCAATAATTTCTCTGGCGATCAGTTTAATTGTTTCTGAGTTTAGGTCTTCTGAATGTCCCATTTTTTAATTCGATCTGAAAATAATAATAATAAATTCATAATAGCTAAAATTTAGTTAATTTTTGATAATCTAATAGTTTTTTGTCAAAATTTGTCTAAATTTAAAATTTTTCTCTTTATATTTTTAATTAAAAGGAGATTAATTTTATTCAAGGTTTTCAAAATGCTCTTTAAAAAAACTCAATTTTATCAACAATGTGACCAATTGCCTCTAAATCTCTAATCCTACTCTGTACTTGCTTATAAGGGTCATAATTATTATAGATAGATCTCATCGCAGCCGGTTCATGGCCAGTATACGATTGAGCTACCTTTTGATCTGGTTGAGAATCTTGCCCTGGACAGTAAACACAATTACCAGGACAAGGAAGAAGTTTTGTCATTATTGCAATAACAGAAACGCCTGAAATCGTTCTTGTTATTCTTCTTTTAAGAATTTGAGTTATAATTTGTTTCTCTTCTTCTGTTGCGAAATCTAAGATTGTAGCATTCTTGATAACTTTATTAAAATTATACTTCTTTCCTATTCTGCCTTTGATATTGGTTATTTTTTGACGTGAAGTCCCTGGATTACTGATTAAATGGTCTATAACATCTCTTGAAATTTTTTCAATAATTTCTGTATTTTCGGCTTCAGAATGGACCATAATAACATACTCGAAAAATAATTTGAAATTCCTTAAAAATTTCTTATGTTTCAGATAATATATTAAGTCATGAAGTTAATGATTTGTGATTTAGATAATATAGAATTGTTTTATGAAATGTATAAAAATAAGAAGGTTAATAATTCTGATCATTCATTTGTTATGTACATAACATTGATTCACATGTATAACGAAGAAAAGATTTATATATAACATCTTCTACTATATATAACAATAGACATAATACTAATTTTTAAAAAAATTTGAAATAGGGATGATTTTATATGCCAATGACTTTAGGACAGAAAATTATAAAACAATTAAAAAATAAGGCTCTTACAATTTCTCAATTAAGCGGTATTTTAAAAAAAGACGAGCCATCTATTAGAACAACTATTAATCGATTAAAAGAGAAAAAATTGGTCGCAGAGACTGGGGATTTTATAGATAGATATAAAATATACAAAATAGCAGATAAATCAATTAATGCCATTTTTGCTTTAAGCTTATTGATGAATATAAAAGGTGTAAACGCAGTAAATCTTGTTACTACTGAGGGTATACCTATTGATACTATTCTTCCAGAAGGTGCTGATCCTAAAAATGAGATGAGGTATGCGGCTATGACTTCTGCTATTGTATCTCTTAGTGAGAGAGCGTGCAGAGAAACTAAAAAAGGAGATTTAAATTTAGTTTTGATTGAAGGACAGGAAGGTAAACTCCTTGTTGTTGGATGTGGTTCAGAATTCGTTATATCACTATCATTAGATGATACTATTAGCAATGAGCAATTATTCACAGAATATTTTAAAACAATTGATATAGTTAGATCCACACTTGTAAATTTGCAGGAAGATTAATTAAAAAATAATTTAATCCAAAGGGCTTTCTTTACCGATGAAATCTACTTTATATTTACTAAAATCCTTTATTTTTTTTATTTTATTTAACCTAAATATTGGTCCATCTTTACTCATATAGAGTAGTAATATAAATATCTTTTAAAAAAAAGGGGTTGATTTCATAAAATGATTTTCTTGGAGCTTTAAAGCATAACTATAATGAGATTTTCTTACCAGTAAAATTCCTCTTATAATTACCAAAATCTTCCATTTTACTTAAAAATTCTAAGTTAAAAATTGGTCCATCTTTGCAGACCAACATTCCAATAGGATCTATTGCACATAATCCGCATAATCCACACCCACACCTCATTATTCTTTCAAGACTCGCATAAAACTCAATTTTATTTTCTTGGCATATTTGAAACAATTTATACAACATTATTTCTGGACCGCAGGAATAAACAACTAGACTTGAATGAAGCTTTTTATTAAATTCATTTACCATTTCTTCAAAAATATCAGAGGTAACTCCCTTAATTCCATAACTTCCATCATCAGTACAATAATGAACTTCAGAATTATTTGTGGTAACTTCTTGAAAATAGTCTTTAAACATAAGATCGCCATCAATTTTGGCACCTTCAATAATAGTATGGTTTATATTTGTTTTGGTGAGTTCAGTTGAAAGAAATTTTAGTGGCGCCATCCCGACTCCACCCCCAATTAAGAAGATTTTTTTTGAGTTATCATTTGGAAGGGTAAAGTGATTACCTAATGGTCCTCTTACCCCGATATAATCTCCAATGTTTAAATTAAACATAGCATTCGTACATTCTCCAACATTTTTTACTGTAATTGCCCAATTATTGTTATTATCACAACCCGATATCGACATTGGGACTTCATCTACTCCTGGTACCCATACCATAATAAATTGTCCCGGTTTGGGAAAGATGTAGTTTTCGCTCTTGAATACAAGAGTTTTAACATCCTTACATTCATCAATAATTTTTTGGACCCTTACAGTTTTTATTACATTTTCAGTCAAAATCGGGGACCTCTTGAGTTTTAAACTGATGAGCTAATCCCTTTATGTCACTGATAGATGAATATTCATTATCTTTTAAATATTGAATTATTCCATTATTAATTTTAGTAATAAGTTCAATTCCTTTATATAAAGCTGTACCTATTTGTACTGCTGAAGCTCCTGCTAAAAAAAACTCTACTACATCTTGCCAAGAATCTATTCCTCCACATCCAATTATAGGAATTTTCAATATTTTGTATAAATCATAAACTTTTTTTACAGCAATTGGATGTATAGCTTTTCCTGAAAGTCCTCCACTTCCATGTGACAAAATTGGTCTTTTTGTATTAATATCTACTTTCATAGCAGCAAGGGTGTTAATGGCTACAACAGCATCAGCCCCCCCATTTTGAGCTGCTAAGGCGATCTCACCTAAGTTAGTCACATTAGGATTTAATTTTACAAATAATGGTATTTTTAGCTCTTTTTTCATTGATTTAACAATAGAGAAAGTAAGGTCTTTATCAATACCTATGCTAGAAACCTCAGCATGAGGACATGAAATATTGATTTCTATAGCATCAGCGCCTGCTTGTTCTGCTTTTAATGCCACTTTTATATAAGATTCGACAGTATCTCCAAACACACTTACAATTAACGGAAACTTAAATTTCTTTATTTCTTTAATTTCTGTTATAAAATTATCTATTCCAGGATTTCCCAGTCCAACACTATTCAAAAATGTACCTGGATAGACTTCAACGATAGAAGGATTTTTAAATCCTTTTCTTGGCTTTGGACCTATTGATTTAGTTGTTATAGCACCTAATCCTTCATCAACTAGCCTTTTCATTGTAGAATAAGAAACTCCTAAAATACCAGAAGCTAAAATTAAAGGAGAGTTTAATTTTAACTCGGAAATATTTCGTTCAAGCATTGCTATTATTATGTAAGAAATGATTATTATTATTACTTGAGAATTTTTACTACGGGAAGTGTTTAGAATAATGAGATGTTATATTATTGATTCTTTAATAGGGATATATGCTATTGATGATGGAGGAAATTTCCTTAATTTTATTGATTTCTTAGACGATATAGAAAAATCAGTAAGTTTTTATAATTCATTAAATAGCGATTCTCTTTCTGAAGAATACTCAGACATTATGACTGAACTAAGTAGTTCTGGTTTTGATGATTTTGTGTTTGATAATAAAAAACTAAAAGAATTAACAAAACAGAAATTAGGTTACAACACTTCGATTGAAAAATTTTCTTTAGAATTTAAAAATTTTCGCTTTAATCTAAGCGATCAATTAAAAAAGATAGGTATCACTAAAACACGGAACGAAATTCTTTTCTTCTTTAAGAAAGTTGAAGAACAATTAATTAAAAATAAAGTTAGTCAGTTTGGGAGTAAGGGAGATGTAGAAGTCATCCAAGTCATAGAAACTTTAGATATTCTTAAAAAATCTATAAGTTTATTCTCAAGTCGCATGAGAGAATGGTATGGTTTGTATTTTCCGGAATTAACAGATAAATTAATAGAAGAAAATATCCTTATTGCAAAATTAATTACAATATTAGGAAAACGAGATAATTTCACTTATGAAAAGATCGGCCAAGAGTTTAGTTTTAAGGAATCAAGAATTAGTATGTTACAAAAATTAGCCTCACAATCAATGGGGGGGGATATTGATCTTAGTATAATTAAAAAATATGCTGATGAAATTCTATCCTTAGACGACTTTAGGCAAGAGTTAGAGGATTATTTAGATACTTTAATGGAACAAGTTGCTCCAAATCTTTTTGCTTTAGTCGGGGGTCTAATTGGGGCGAAACTAATAGCAAAGGCGGGAAGTTTAAAAAAATTAGCTTTTATGCCGGCTTCGAGGATTCAACTCTTGGGGGCTGAGAAAGCTTTATATAGGTTCCTTAAAACGGGCGAAAAACGCCCAAAACACGGATTAATTTTTCAATGGAATCAAATCCGAGGAAGTAAGCCCTGGAATAGGGGAAAAATTTCTCGAGTAATATCAGGAAAGATTGGAATTTCAGCTAAAGTAGATTTTTTTGGCGGAGAATTTGTAGCTGATGTGCTTTCAAAGGAAATAAACAAAAAAATCCAAGAAATTGAGAAAAAATATCCTAAACCTCCACTAAAAAGAAGTGAACCTAAAACTAAGATCAGTTCGAGTAAAAAACAAGCAAGCAAAAAAAAAAGGAGGTAAAGGTAAATTGAGCAACATTAATATAAGAGCACATCCAAAATTTTCTAACGTTTATATCTCGGGAGTACCAAACAATCTAAAACTTTATTCTAAGAACTTAATCCCCGGCAATCAAGTATACGGAGAGAGATTGATTTCATTTAAAGGTGAAGAATATCGAGAATGGGATCCCTTCAGAAGTAAATTAGCCGCGATGATATTGGAAAAGCCTTCGTTGGAATTTTTAACGAAAGATTTAAACTGTTTGTATTTGGGTGCATCCTCTGGAACTACAATTTCTCACCTTTCGGATATTGTTTACGATGGAATCATTTACGGCGTTGAATTTGCTGAGCGAAGCATGAGACAGTTGATTCAAAACAGCGATAAAAGAATGAATATCGTTCCTATTTTAAGAGATGCTAATTTTCCAGAAAGTTATGCTAAATCTATTTTTACTCCTATTGATCTAGTCTATCAAGATATCGCTCAGCCTAATCAAGCACAAATAGCCATTGAAAATTGCAACTATTATCTAAAAAATAATGGATTTTTAATTCTCGCTATAAAATCTCAATCAATTGACAGCGTACAAAAGTCTGAAAAAATTTATATTCAAGAAAGAAAAACTTTAGAAAAAGCCGGTTATGTAGTGATCGACAGCATAAACATCCATAAATACGCTGCGAATCACATTATTTTAACCATTCAAAAATAATTTAAAATAGAGGAAATCTTAAAACATATAGAAGTAAATCTCACTTTACAAAATCAGTTATTTTTGCGTTAGATATTTCCTCTCTGATTATTTTTTTCGTAGTTTCCCAAGATTTTCTTGCGAACGGTGGAGATTTTTTCTTTTCTATTATCCATTTTCTCAGAAATTCTATAGTTCGTACATCGGAAGGATATCCAGATCCAAAATCCCCGTAATTCTTTTTTAATTCTTCTATAATGTTATCTCTCGTATCTTTTGCAATTATTGAGCTAGCTGAGACGATAGGGTATAAATCATCTGCTTTATGTTTAGAGATTATTTTAATAGGCGAATAGTTAAGAAGTTTTTTGATAGATTTTCCAAATCTTGCCTCGTTCACGTCTGCAGCGTCGATATAAATAATGTTGGGTTTTAGCGCTTCAATAATTTCTGCCATCTTAATTTCTTCAAGTTTATTCAAAGTAATTCTTTTTTTCTCTCTCGCATCGATTTCTTGAGCTGAAACAACGATGGTTTTATAATTACTACATTTATGCTTTATTATTTTGGCTAACTCAGACCGTTTTTTAGGCGATAATTTCTTCGAATCCTTAACTCCGATATCGTCAAGCAATTTTAATTCAGCTTCGAGAAAGCACACACCACAAATTACCATTGGTCCTAAAACTGGACCTCTTCCCGCCTCGTCAATACCACAAATAATGTCGTAATTAAATTCCTGATTCTTGGACGAGGTCAATAAATTCCTCTTCGTCATCTATTTTTTCTAAATTTCCAATTTTAACAATAGGAACTTTTATCTTTCTTAACGAATCTGGTATTTTAGTGTCGTTATTTACGATAAACAGAGAATTTACATGAAATAATTCGTTGAACGTATTTAAACAATTGAGACTAAGTTCGTTAATTTTTTTATCCTCTTCTGAAACACCCGAAAAAAGAGGAAACACACTTCTTTTCTTATTCTCGTCAGATACTTTGGAATATAGAGATAATTTAAACGGAATTGGGTAATTTTTGAACCAATAAGAACAAACTCCAATGTCGTCCAAAACTGTTTGAAGGTGGGTTTCAAAAGAGTTACGAGCAATAGATTCTCGAGGATCTTTCTGATCAATTTCAAATTTGAAATTCCATTCAAATAGGTTAATCTTCCTAAAAATATCATTATTTTCTAAGACCATTGACAATTTTTTAGCGATTTTTTCAGAAGGACGCATGCTTTCATTTTCATACGCACATACAGTGCGTTTTGTTACACCGATTAACTCTGATAATTCCTTTCGTGATATCTCCTGCTTTTCTCTAATGAATTTCACAACGTTCCCCTTTAAAAATATTATTCCACCCCCTCTTCTCGCCAGAATGTAGGGATACAACCCTTTATCAATAATGTTTTCTAAAGTCGCTAAAGTAATGAAAGGTAGATCTTCTCTAATATAAATAGTATTGTCTTCTAATTCATTGTATCGATTTTTAATCCCGATTAACAACGGTTTAGATTTTAGCAGCGTAGATAATGATTTAATATCGTTAATTATTTCAGTGTTTAAATTATCGATGTTCTGAAAAACTTTCACGCTGAATATGATATCGTTCTTTTTTACTAGTAAATCAAAACAAAATTTGTTTTTTTTATTGAAAAAATTATCTAACCTAAATGTTTCAAAATTTGCTTTTTTAAGCAAATCGTCAATTTTTTCAAGTATAGTATTATTCATTTAATCCCATATCTAAAAAAGCTAAATAGTTTTATAAAATTATTTTATTGTGATAAAAGACTTAAGTATTATTTATTTATTTACTAAACTTACTCGTAGATTCCGTTTTGTACGTAATTTTTTTTAATAGTTTGTAAGTTTAAGAAAATTAGAATCTGTAATTATCCCTATAAATTTTTTGTTTTCTTTAACCAAAACTGCGGGATAGTTTATCAATAAACTTGAGATGTCTTTTACGTTCCAACCTTTTTCTACTTCTGGGAAGGGTAATTCTTTAATATCGGTTACCTTTAAATTCAAAATTACAGGATCATCAGTTATATATTTCTGAATTTTTTTAGCCGTTATACTCCCATAATTATGATTATTCTCTAAAATTGGTATTTGTGATATATTGTATTTTGTCATCAGCTCTACAGCTTCTTTCACCGTTGAATGTGGAGTTATGAATATTATTTCCGGAGTTAAGATGTCTACGGCATGTTTCATAGATTGTTTACGAGCTATTCTTTCATTTTCTAAAAATTCATAAATTACTTTAAACTTGGAGTAGGGGGGGTCCATTGTTCCATTTTCTATTCTTGAAATCGTAGATTGAGAAATGCTTAATATTTCTCCTAACTCTTTCTGACTAATATTTAAACTTTTTCGTAAATTTCTAATTTCTGAAGAATCGGGTAATACTTCCATTTTAAAATCCGTAAAGCTTAATTATTATAATTTAATCGCATATTTCATGCAAATCATGCATATTATTATCAATAATTATTTATAAATACCATTAATTTTAAAACTCATTATTAAAATAACTATTTATATAATTCACATAGAGTCTATGTAAAATGTTGAAAATTACACAAGCGAATTTCTTACCAATTGAAAAAAGCGAATTTCCGGAAATATGCGAGCGGAAAGGCGTGGGGCACCCTGATACCGTGTGCGACGCAGTTGCCGATGCGTGTTCGAGGGCGCTTTGTCTGTACTATTTGGAAAACTTCGATAGGGTTTACCATCACAATGTCGATAAAGCAGCACTAGTTGGAGGGACGGCTAAACCAAAGTTTGGTGGAGGATTAATAATTCAACCACAATATTTTTTAATAGTAGGAAGAGCAATACA
>JAGXNZ010000189.1 GCA_019894655.1 Promethearchaeota archaeon
CAAAGATTTCAGCTACATCACCATGTTTGAATCCAGGACATAATAATATGGCTTCTATTGACTCGTTTTGTAGATAATCTTTCGATACTTGTACTGCCTCTTCTTGGGTTCTAACAACTATAGAATACAATTTATACATTCCAGTCTCAATTACACTTCTATGTTTTTTATAATCTGCATCAGGTGCATGTGCAATGAATAAAACATTGAATGTCATATTATTGATTATCAATGAATATTATTAAAATCTTACTAAGCTATTGTTAGAGATTTGTAAATTGTATTTAACATGGAGCTTAATGAATACCTTAAAGTAGTAAAACATTTTATTCTAATAAAACCTAATAGGGGCGTCGTATCACTTTTCCCGGAGATTTTCGATTTTTTTTTCCTCTTTCCACCACGATAACGCCATTAACCATGACATATGGAATACCTTCAGGAAGCTGATAGGGTTGTTCATAAGTTGCTTTATCAATAATCTTATCAGGATCAAAGATAACTAAATCAGCCCAATTTCCTTCTCTAACCAGTCCTCTGTCGTGGAGTCCAAGTCGTTGGGCTGGAAACGATGTCATCTTGCGAATCGCTTGTTCTAAGGTCAAAACTCTTTCTTCTCTGACATATTTACCCAGAATTCGAGGATATGTTCCAAAAAATCTTGGATGAAATGCTCCAGCACTAAAAGAAGCGGGAACTCCAGAACCATCCGTTCCAACCATTTGATAACGGCTCGTCATGATTCTCTGAATATCTTCTTCTCCCATACTTTGTATAGTAGCCATGACACTTAGTTCGTTGTCAATTAATAGATTAAAAAAAGTATCAAAATCGTCTAAAAATCCTTTAATTTTTGTGATTTCTGTGATATTCTTTGATATTATATCTTTCCAATTATCGTGAGTGACCTTTGAGATATACATATTTTGAAATCCCTCGTTAAGAATCCAGTTTTCCCAACCTTCAATACCTTTTTTAACTTCTTTTCTAATTCTTTCTTGGATATCCGGTTTCTTTATGCGATTTAAAATATCTTCATTTTTTCCTTCGCGTACCCACGGAGGTAGAGCCGTCATAAGTCCAGCCATTCCACGATTATAAGGATACTGGTCACAAGTTATACTTATACCTCGCTCGTTAGCCTTTTCAATTAAACTTAAAGTTTCCTTGCTAGTACCCCAGTACGGTTTACCAGATATTTTATGATGAGCTATCTGCCCTCCAACACAACCAGAAATCTCAACGATTTCAATGACTTCCCCTACAGCTTTTAGAATAGTTGCTCCCTCACCACGTATGTGAGAAAAATATAGTCCATTATACTCAGCAACTACTTTGGATAATTCAATTATTTCTTCAGTTTTTGAGAACACTTGGGGCGCATAAATCAGACCAGTGCTCATACCAAAAGCTCCAGCTTCCATTGCTTCACGCAAATAATCCTTCATTTTTCGAAGTTCATCTGGATTAGCAGGACGATTTTCACCACCTTGACCACTAGCCCATTGTAAATTACCATAACCCATAAAAAAAATCAAATTCGCAGAATTTCGTTTATTTTCGTTATATTGCAGGTATTCAGTGAAAGTATGATAAGGAAACTCAAATTGAGTAAGGATTGGGTCTATTTTACTGATTAACCTAAGAAAGTCTTCTTCTCTTCCCTTAGGGATGGGAGCCATGCCTTCTCCACACATTCCGACCACTGCTGTTGTTACACCTTGGTATAAAGTAGATTCCTGACTTCTGCTAACTGGTAAAATATAATCTGTATGGGAGTGAATATCTATGAATCCCGGACTTAGAATCAATCCACGGGCATCAATAACTTTCTTAGCGTCACTTTTTATCTTTAGTTTTATTTCGGCTATTTTCCCATCATTAATTCCGATTTCACCTGAATACCAAGGATTTCCCGAGCCATCAATTATTCTTCCATTTTTAATAATTATTTCAAAATCCATAGTTAACAAATCTAAACATGGTATGATTAGATTAAATAACTATATATTAAAAAAATAGTAGATTTTCTCAAATTTAAGTAAATGAATTTAGAATCATTTTGGGGATTGCTTTTTCACAAAGAATTTCTTAGACGTACGACACCTAGGGCATTTATAGTCTTCTCCAACTTTTTCGAAGGGAGTTTCCTGCTCTTCGTCAATATATATATAATTGCATCTTTTACATCTGTATATTGTCATAATCCTTACCTAACAATTTATAATTTTTCGAAACCTTCTTTTAATTGCTTACAATTAGGACATTTCCAACCTTCTGGTAAATCTTTGAAAAGAACTTGCATTTTTGTTTCGTCATATTCTGTACCACAATTAGAGCACTTATAGAGATATAACTCAAGGATGTCCATAAGTTCTTGCCGTGAGACATCTTGCTCCATTTTTTTGTAAACAAACGACATAGCTTTGTTATCTCCAAAGAGAATGGCTCCTTTAAGTGTATTATCTTTTAGTACTAATTTCTGGTAACAACAACCATCTTTATCTGCTCTTTTTAGAATATCCCAACCTCCTCCCTCCTCTTTTGATGGATCAAAAATACCAATTGAAGTTAGTTCAATACCTACAATTTTTAGGGTATTCTTTGGTGTAGTTCCCTTGTATTCTACTTTTTTTAATCCTAACGCAGATGCAGCAACGATTTTTGATTGCTCCATGCATGCCGGGATTATACCCCAAGTTTGATTTTTGTATTCAACGCAATCTCCTACCGCAAAGATATCTTTTTTACTTGTTTCCAAAAATTCATTAACAATTATACCTCGATTGGTTTCTATTCCTGAGTTTTGAGCAAGATCGATAGTAGCTCTAATTCCTGCTTGGATTAAAATAATATCTGATTCGTATTTTTGGCCATCTTTTAATTTAATTCCAGTAACAGTCCCATTACCAAGAATTTCTTCAGTTGCCGCGTTTAATACTACTTTTATACCTTTATTTTCAATTTCTTGTTTGAGCATTAAGCTACATTCGTCGTCTAGTTGTCTTGGTAATAAACGTGGGAAAAACTCAACAACTGTAGTATCTAAATTGGTGTTTTTAATTTGAGTAGCTAATTCTAATCCTAGTAGTCCTCCTCCAATAATAATAGCTTTTTTAGCATTGGATTTTTGAATATATTCTTTGATTTCTAAAGCGTCATCAATGGTTCTTAAAGTAAACACTCCTTTTCCTACCATTTCTCTAGCATTTTTTATGGGAGGGATATTTGGGACGCTCCCCAAAGCTAGAATTAATTTGTCATAAGGAACTGGGTCCTCTTGGCCCTCAATAAAGAGAATTTTTTGGTCGGGTTCAATTTTGGTAACTTTACTGCTTAGGTTTAGCTTTATATTTTTATCTTTATACCATTCCTCTTTAAAAACGATCAAATCTTCAGCTTGAATTTTACCAGGGATTAACTCTGGTAAGTTAACTCTTGTGTAATAAGGATAATTTTCTTTGGTGTAAATTTCAATATCAACATCTTCATTGAGAAACCTAATATTTTGAGCAGAAAAGGTTCCAGCGACATTATTCCCTACGACAACAACTTTCATAGTTTTACTATTTTTAACATATTATTTTAAGATTTTTATTATGATTCTTAAATTAAAGAGGAGAACCGGTTATAAGAACTGGCAATTGAAAAAAATTGGAATAAAAAAAAATTGGTATTTAAATTCTCATTCCCTAGTCTTTTTTGGTAATATACCTAAGATAAATAG
>JAGXNZ010000190.1 GCA_019894655.1 Promethearchaeota archaeon
CCCTATATCATATGATTTATTAACACAAATTTTTTTTATTGATTGTAAAAATTATTACAGCTTTACTTTAGATTAATCTAAAAAGCTGATTAATCCTATCCAGAAAGTAAAGATTTAAATAATAATCTAACAGATTAAAATTAATATTAATCTATTAATAACGGGGTTGAAAAAACACACATGAATAATAATCGTAAAAAAAAATTCTGATTTTATCAGATCAGATTATGAAATAAATTACTTAGAAGTTATTTTTTCAGAAATTATTTAATTAAGTTTAAAAAAAGAATTGAATAATGAAATATATCGGAATTGAATGTTTAATTGTGAACTTTAAATGACATTAGATATACAGTTGGTTAATGGGATTGGAAATAAAACCGCAGAAAGAATGAAACGGAAAGGGATAGACTCCATAGAAAGATTAGCGTCATCGAGCGTTGAGGATTTATTAAAAATTAGCGGCATTGGGAATACTACGGCAAGAAGATATATTAGTACTGCCCAAAACTATCTTGAAGACATTAAAGAAGAAGAAAGAGGAGCAAATATTATTAAAGAAGAGGTAAGACCGTCATCAACTAGCTCAGAAGAGATTATATATGTTCCTAAAACCTCTTTTTTAGAAGAGATTTCTCTTCTAAAAGAAGAATTAGTTAATCAAAATTCATCATCATCTAATACAAAAGAGATATTAGATGTTTCAAGACTCTCTAAGAAGAGTCCTGATATTGTTCAAGAATATTCTAATAATATAAAAGTAGGGGAAAGAGAGAAAAAAACCACTAAAAAAGAGAAAAATCAAATCCCTCTTAGTTTAGAAGAGTTTTTGGGTGATTCAGAGTCGTCTATTTCGGAAGAAATATTAGACAATCCGAAACTAGCTAATGAGAAAAATATACCTGGAGTATCAATTAAGCCTTTTATAACATTAAAAAAAGAAAAAATTGCCCCCACAGAAGCAGAAATGGTAAAGTCAACAAAAAAATCAAAAAAAAAGAAAGATTTTGTTAAAAAAAAAAAGAACTTAGCACCCATGATAAAAATAGGATCTAATCAAATAAAATCTAAAATTCAACCTCAAACAGCCAAAAATCAACAATTAATGCAAAAAAAACAGCAATTAAGGCAACAAGATCAAAAATTAACATATAAAAATAGTACAAAAATTAAAGAAGAAAAACCTAGAAAGGACAAACCGTTACTTAGAACATTTTTCTCTCCAGAAACAATGCAAAAGATTCGTTTTTTCCATTTTAAAATTAAACATTTAGAAGTGGCAATGCGAAAAAATGAAGATTTTATATTCCACGATCTTGATTCTATTGTAGATTATGTAGAAATCTTGAATATAAATTACAAAACTCAGAGCCAAATAAAAATCTTCAAAGAATTAGAGATTACTCCGTCTTTTTTTGATCCCCTTGAAAAGAAAGAGATAGATATATGGGATTTAACGTTTGAATGTGCACGGGTATTATGGGTAGCGGCACAAGCATGTTCTTATCTTTCTAAGAAATTCGAATCTGAAGGTGTTTTGAAAAATGCGATAGTAGCGATGGTAGAATGTAGTAAAATGTATAAGGCTGCAGCATATTTTAGTGCGGCATGTACTCGCCAAGAAAACAGGGGAACTACTTTGTCCGCTGGAAATCTTGAACTAAATTCTGAGGAATCTCGGGTTCTCGCTCAAAGTCTCGCTACTATGCGCGAAGAACGAAGACAAAACCTATCCGTAGCATCAAATCTATCTGCAGGATTGAGTGTATTAACAAAAAGATTATACTTTTTAAAAACATATGATAAAGTAAAGGAAAATCAGTTAAAAGCTCAATATAATTACGATATAGGCAAAGCTTGTCATTTGAAAGCTAAAATATTATTAAAAATGTCAGATGATGGTGAAAATAATAAACGCATTGAAGAACTACAGAAAAAAGCTAATTATTATTTTTACAACGCAGAAGAAACATGGGAATACATGTTAGAGAATTTAAAAGAACTTTCAACTAATGAAAGGGAAAACATACAAGCTAATTTGTCAATCGTTAATGAACACATCATAGAAAATGACGTTGAAATTATAAAAGAGAATGAAGCCATGAAATTTCAAGATCCGGAGCCGTTAATCATAGTCCCAGAAAATTTAGCACCATTTTTACCAAGGACTACTAATTATCTAACTCAATACAAACCAATAGATCTCAATTTTCACGCTTATAGACGTTATAAAGATTTACTCTCAGAAATTTCGGTTGATTATAACAAAATGGAGGAATTACAAAATAAGAAAGCAGGAATCGGTCGAACATTGAAACAATTGAGAGTTTTGTATGATAATAATGATATTGATATCAGTGAGTTTACTCATCTTTTTGAAAAATATTCAACCAAAATCGTAACAATTGAGAATGTTATTGAAAAATTACAAAATCCTGAGAAAAAAAGCATAATTAATAAAGAACAAATAAAAGAAACTAAATCTAAAACATAAATCATATAATAATAGTATAAAAAATTGAAGTTTCTTGTTATCTTTAAGTGAATTTAAAATTTCAGCTTTTTTCTTTGAAATTTGAAATCTAATAATTATAAAGATACTATTCATATTTTTTGGTTTATAAATACTCAAATTCTAACTTTTTGGTCCAGGAGGAAATGAAATTATAATATTTATATAATTGAAAACTGACAATTTCGGGATAACTTGAGTTATACCCAGATTGTTTATAGCTAGCTTACTTTTTGTTATCACAAAACATATTTTCTTTATTCTAAATTTGTCGGAAAGATGATTAAGTTTAAAACAAACTATTGAATAAGTATAATATAGGTATTGAATTCGTTTTAGTTGATTAATATGCACTCAATTATGCAAATAGCAAATGGTATTGGTATATTAAATGCAGAAAAGATGAAACAGAGAGGGATAGATTCCATAGAAAAACTCGCATCTTCTTCTGTAGAAGATTTGATTAAAATAGATGGTATTGGAGCTTATAGCGCGAAAAGTTACGTTGAACTCGCTAAGAAGCATCTAAAGAGTATGAGGACAAGAGAAAGAATCAAAAATATTATTAAAAAAAATAAATCTCCAGCAGTATCAATTACTGGAACGAAAGCTTGTGATCTAATGCTATTTGGAACGAACCGGCACAAAGTTTCTTTAGATTCCATAAAGAAACTCGCTTCTTCCAATGAAGAAGATATTTCTAGACTAAAGGGTATTGAAATATCGAATGCAAAAAGGTACATCGATATAGCAAAGAATTATCTTTCGAGTATGAGGCCTAAAGAAGAAGGTGAAGATCTTGTAGAAATAGAACCCCGAGAACAGATGAAAGAAATTAAAATTTCAAACGACTCAAAACTAAAAAAAGTTTCTATTTCACCAAAATTAAAAATTAAGGATTATCCTCAAAAACTAGCTGTTAAAACGCAAACTCTAAAAAGGGGAGGAACCTATCAAAAAATGCAGGATATTGATGTTAAGTCGACTAAGAGAGCCAGTTATGGAATTGACATAAAAACAGGTCGGAAAAAAAACCCAAAAAGCAGTCCATCAATTCTGAAAACCTTTTTTCCTTTTACAACAATGCAAAAAATTCGCTTTCTACACTATAAAATTAAGAATTTAGAAGAATCACTATGGAAAAATAAAGAGTTCTCCTTTACTGAGCTGAATTACGTTTTAAATTATATAAAAATCCTAAATGTGAATTATAAAACTCAAAGCCAAATTAAGATACTTAAAGAATTAGACATTTCTAATACTTTCTATGATCCTATAGATAAAAAAGAAATAAAAATATGGGATTTAATATTCGAGTGTTCGCGTGCGTTATGGGTTTCAGCGCAAGCGCATTCAATTCTATCTAAAAAATACGAAGCAGAAAATTTAATGGAAAACGCAATAGTGGCTATGGTAGAATGTAGTAAAATGTATAAAACTGCTGCATATTTCAGTGCTGCATGTACTAGACAGGAAGATAGGGGATTTACTTTATCTGTTGAGAATCTTGAATTAAGCTCTGAAGAATCTCGAGTATTCGCTCAAGCTCTTGCTACTACAAGTGAAGAAAATAAAAGAAATTATTCAATGGCATCGAAATTATCAGCAGGATTGAGTGCATTGACCAAACGATTAGCGTTTGTTAAAAGAAACGATAAAATCAAGGAAAATCAGTATAAAGCTCAATACCAGTATGACATAGGCAGAGCTTGCCATTTGAAAGCCAAATCCTTATTTATATTGTCACCTGAGGAAATAGATGAAGAAAGAATAGAAAAAATACAGAAGAAAGCAAATTATTATTACTACAAAGCAGAAGATTTATGGGAAAACATGCTACAAGAAACAACACTAAACCCTGTTGAGAAAGATTGCATAAAAAACAATTTGTCGATAGTAAATGATTATATTATAGAAAACGACGCGGAGCTTATAGGTGATAGCGAAGCATTGGAGATTCAAGATCCGGAACCGCTTATAATCGTTCCTGAAAATCTTGCCCCATTTATTCCAAGAACAACTAGTTACTTAAACATATACAAACAAACAGATCTTAATTTCGACGCTTATTTACGTTATAAGAATTTAATGGCTGATGTTTTAGTAAACTTTAACAAAATAGAAGAATTAAATAACAACAAAGCAGGCGTCGGTCGAACTATAAAACAATTAAAGATTCTCTATGAGAATAACGAAATCGATATTAACAGTTTTACCGAGCTCTTCGAAAAGTATTCAATAAAACTTGAAATCATTGAAAATGCGATACGAAACATTAGGACCCCTGAGAATAAAAAAGTACAGAATAAACTAAAATCACCGTTAATTGAAAGTACCGCAAGGTGACTCCTATATCGAAAAATATTAAGTACCTTAAGAAAAGCATATTTTACATCGCGTTAGGAATTATACTAATTATCTATATTTATAATCAATTAAATGGAATATACCTGGCAAGTTTAGTTTTCATAGTATACTTAGTATCTTTTTTAATTTCACTTAATTCTAAGAAAAGACTTCTAAAAATAATTCGAGAATATCCAATTATAAGCGACAAAGAAATTGCTAAAAAATTGGAGCGTCCTTTAGACGATGTTAGGGATATTCTATTCTCGTTATCTAAAAACCAGAAAAATAAAAAATGGTTAATAGTGTTTCTGAATAAACGGTATATATTTCTCAACGATAGCGTAGTTGAGAATTTTAAACAACTATATTATATGGGTTACAATGAAAAAAAAATTTTAGAACATATACAGCGAAACACAAGAATCAAATCCAGAGCTGAAATAAAAGCTATTGAACTCACACTTGTTAATCAAGATAGACTAAATATTAATAAGAAGTAGTTGCGATTAATATAAATCTTTGAATTCCTCTAATAATTTTCTTTGTTCTTCAGTAACTTTTTTCGGAATCTCAACGGTAACTACTACGTATTGGTCCCCTTTACCTTTTCCTCCGAGATATGAGGCGCCTCTATTTTTAATTCTAAATTCCGTGCCATGCTGAGTTCCTGGGGGAATCTTCATTTCTCTCTCAGTTTTTTTTTCATTCTTATAATCTAAAGTAGGAACGGATATTATTCCGCCTAAAATCGCTGTAACGATATCAATGTTAATAGGAGTGAATAAATCGTTTCCACGACGAATAAATTGATCATTCTCTTCAATTCTTATGCCTAAATAAAGATCACCAGGAATAGCTCTACTTGATGGGATGTGACCTGCTCCTTGAACTTTTAGATGAACGCCATTTTCTACACCGGGGGGAGTATTTATATGGATTGTTTTTGTCTCAGCTACGACTTTTCTTCCATTACACACTGAGCATTTTTTTTTAATAATTTTACCAGTTCCATTACAAGTATAGCATTCAGCTTCTCGGATTATTGTTCCAAAGCCAGATTGGGTCATTTTTCTCACTCTACCTGCCCCCTCACATTGCGGACATGTTTTTACGCTTGAGGGATCTTCTGCACCAGTACCTTCACATTCATCACATGGTGTATATCTCTGAATTACCACATCTTTTTTGGCACCAAACATAGCCTCTTCAAATGTTATTTCTACACGATCCTCAATATCTTGGCCAACTTCTTGGCGGGGAGCTGAGCGTGATCTACCTCGGGAACCAAAAATACTTCCAAATCCAAAATCGTCACCTCCAAAGATGGATCCACCTCCAAAGATTGATTTGAGTAATTCGTCAATACCTGGAATTCCACCCCTGGCAAAGTTACTCATATCGACATTTACACCACTAAATCCGAATCGATCGTAATTATTTTTTTTATTAGGATCGCTAAGAACTTCGTACGCCTCTTGAAGTTCAATGAACTTTTCCTTTGCTTTAGGATCAGTTTTATTCAGATCCGGATGGAGTTTTCTTGCTAAACGTCTATAAGCAAGCTTAACGTCGTTTTCATTCGCAGTTTTTTCTACACCTAATACTTCGTAGTAATCCCTTTTATTATTTGTACTCATGATCTTTATGTCTCGCTATAATCTCCAATGAGCTTAAATACCATTAATAAAAATTAATTATGAAATTTATCTTTTTAGGTATTAGAATATCTAAAAAGAATTATTTAAACTTTTAAGAAATAAATTTGTAAAAAACATACAAATAAGAAAAAGAAATTTAATAGAGACTATTGATATCTTGGCTAAATAAAATTTAGTCAGATTCTTCCCAATCTACATCTACGACTTTCTTTTTATCCTTGTCTTTTTTGTCCTTATCTTTCTTATAGGACGCTCCACCAGCACCAGCACCTCCCATATCTCCAGGCGGTACTCCACCCATTCCACCAGGAGGCATGCCTCCCATTCCACTCGCAGCTTGTTGAGCTTGTTGAGCTGCTTGTTGATAATTCTGGTCTTGGGATTGTTGAGCGTAAATTCTTTGAGAAAAACTATGCATAGATTTTTGTAAATTTTCG
>JAGXNZ010000191.1 GCA_019894655.1 Promethearchaeota archaeon
TAAAAATACCTTGGATCAAATTTAAAACCTCAAATTAACCTTAATATGGATTATTGTTTAATTATTATTTTTATATGCTATTATTATTAATTATTAAGTAATTTATTAATTAAATTCTAATGTTTTTTTAGGTTTTATCACCCAGATTTAATAGTAAAAGGTTTAAAGGAAATGAAAAACCTTAATGCTATGATTATTATAAGAAAAAATGATTATTTATATATATTCAGATAATCATTAATTTACACGTAAAAAAAAATTTAATAAGACTATAAGAATATTTTCGATATGAACTTGTCACATAATAAAAGGATAAAAAAATCATATATAGGAATTGTAATATTTTAAAAGTAGATTAAATTATTTAAGAAGGAATGAGATTTCATTAAGTTCGGGAAATGTCGAACAAATAGTTTTTTATAATTAATCGTTATATTTACATATAGTGCTTTTGAAATTATTTTATCTTGTAATAAATTCCAAATAATAGGGTAGGTAAAGAATTATGATATCGAAAAGGAAACAAAAAGTAAGAATCTTATATTTAGCAGTCATCCTCACCGGATTATTCTTGAATGTTATTATTTTCAATCAAAATGGTGATCAAAACAATTATACTACTGATAAGAATTACAATGAAAATAGTAACATTATTTATCAAGAAAATGATGTAAAAACGCAAGGCATAGTTGAGGATAGTTTTACAGAAGAATGGCTTGATAATGGGAATTTTGCAGCCGGTACCGATCCATGGTATAATACAACAGAAGGTGATGATAGAGATGTATTTGCAGATTATAGCAATGAAGCAGCAAATTATATTATAAATGGAAGTAGTGGACGTTTAGAAATTTCCGATCCACTCGATGATACTGATTGGGACCTACATAGAAAACCCAATAATAATGTATTACCAATTACATCTATTATTAATTCTGCAGGATGCTATGTATCACATTTGTGGGATGAAGATGTCGACCAAACATTAAATACTCCTAGCGCTCAGTGGACTCGAACCATAACAACGCCAGTGAATATGTCAGATTATATAATTACTTCAGCATCGTTAGAAGCTATTTACAATGCTACTGTTGTAGTTTCACCTTGGTGGAATGGAGGTATTGACAGAGAAGGGGATACAGGTCTTGACGACTATTCAAATGGAGATTATGCTGAATTTTATATTCTAATTGAAGATGTTGAGGGGCAATTTGATCCATTTAGAGTGGCAATAGATAATACTGCTAATTATGATTTAGGACAAGATTTGGGACCTATACCAACTATTAGTGATACGGCCTTAGTTCCCGTTCCAGAAAGCGTTTTAATTAGTTATTTAGAAACGGTTTTATCAGTTAACGCTTCTAATTTCAATATAACTCTTGGGATTGATATATACTGTGAAGATAACGAATTTGGTGTTGATCGAGACAATTTCCAGGAATTAATTTTTAGATCCGTAAATTTTACCATGACCTTTGAAAAAAAAATGGATCAGAAAACAACACTTTCTTGGAATCAAATTGGAAATGAAATTCCCAGTGGGGCTAATGTGGATATTCAAGAAGCAAGACTTAAATTTGATTATCAAATTAATGAGACATGGTCCAGCATTATATCTCCAAATTCAGAAATTAAAATTGTTATAAATGGTACAGATCATTCTGAATCTATTGGATTAGATGATATCCCTATCCTTAAACAACAAGCAGTTTTCGACGTAACAAATTTAGTTCAAATTGTTGGAACTGGAGTTAACATATCCCTTTCATTAAGGCTATTTCTTGCTGAAGATTTTGGTTTAGATAGAAATTTTAATATTACTATAGATAATGTTTCCTTTAACATCACTTATACGGTGAGCACTGTGGAATCTCCTACTGAACTGGAGATATATCTAAATGGTATTGATAAAACACTTGACAAATCCATAAATATTGCATGGCGTGAGACGGTAAATATTACAGTAACTTTTAAGAATGAATCTTCGGGGAATCCAATTTTAGGTGCAATAGTGGATCTTAATGGAACAGGAATTTCTGAGATTTTAAATCCAAGTGGGGATGGAAATTATTCAGTAGTTATAAATACAACAAATTTTAAGATGGGTAATAATTACTTAACGTTAGAGGCATCTAAAAGATATTATGAAAAACAGTCAATTGTAATTAAAATTGTAGTAATCGATAGACCAGCTAGTTTAGAAGTACGTTTAAATGACACACTAAGCTCAACTTTCGATTTTTATTATATTTCAATAGTAGAAACTTTGAATATTACTGTATGGTATAAAGACTTTGTTACAAATACCACTATCGACTCTCCACAAATGGAACTGATTGGATTGGCTACACCAACACCTCTTTCACACCATCCTTTGTATGATCAATACAACATCACCTTAAATGCTTCAGATTTAGGTACAGGGGCTAATTTCTTAACGGTTTCTGCTCAGAAAGAGAATTACACATTGCTTTATGAGGATTTAACAGTAATAGTTACTGAAACAGCATCTAAATTAAATTTATTTTTGAATGGTACTCAACCAGCAAATAATAAAATAGTCGTCAATATATGGGAAATAATAAACGTAACAGCGACTTTCACAGATTTTTTTGATAACCATCTTTCTGGAGCAGACATATATTTATTAAATGATTTAGGAGATTTAAATCCTCATCCCGTTTTCGATCAATACTATATAGTTCTAAATGCTTCTGAAATGGATCAAGGAATAACTATTATAACATTATTTGCAGAAAAAACTGGTTTTGAACCTCAATTTATTACATTTTATATTGAAGTAGTTGAAATGGAAACAAATTTAGAACTATGGTTAAATAGCGTTAACAAAACATCTTCCGCTTCTATTGAACTTCCAATCACTAGTTCCTTAAATATAACTGTCAAATATACAGATAATAATACTAATCATGTTATAGACGCCAATGTGAGATTAACAGGAGAGGGTCTTAATGAGACATTAATAGAAAATTTTGCGTTAAAACAATATTGGATTGTTATAAGTACTAATCAGTTATCCCTTGGAACGAAAATTTTATCAATTGTATCACAGAAACCAAATTTCAAAATAATAGCTAAAGATATGGCGATAGAAATTAGGAAAATAAGAACTGATGTGGATACTGAAGATGGTGAGGAAAAAATAGAAATAAGGCCAGGCGAAAGTGTTACAATAAAGATAGAGCTAACTAACTTGGATTTCGGAGGAAAAATCAAAGGTGCGGATGTTACCTATGATTCGAAGCTTGGAGATGGAGATCTTGACGAAAAGGATGATGGCATCTACGAATTTACACTGGACGATGTACCCGAAGGAACATATATTATAGAAATTTCTGTTTTTAAAGAGGGAGGACAATATGAATTTAAGGATTTTAAAATAACTTTAACAGTGAAAAGACCTGCTGAAGAAAATTTACTGTTTCTAATATTATTAATCGTTGCTATGATTGTCTCTGTCGCTCTGGCCGGATACCTTATTGCTTATCAGAGAATATTAAAATATCCAAAACCTGTCAGAAAGGTAA
>JAGXNZ010000192.1 GCA_019894655.1 Promethearchaeota archaeon
ATTAATTGTTTGAGCATCCCCAATTCGGAATTAACGTCTATCCTCCCCGTGAGAGATAAAGGGATTGTATATTTCTTTTCAATGGCTACAAGTTTTACTAAAGCAGCTTTAGGTGCTGAAGGCATAGGAAAAGATGTGACGATGATAATAGGTAATGGATATACTAAAAATCACGCCCAAATAACGTTGGATTTATTACGAGAATCTGAAACTCTAAGAAGAATTTTCGAGGAAAAATATGTAAAATAATTAAAATAGCTATTTTTAAATCAACTTCTAATTGGATAGTTTCCGTATTTCTTAGCAGTATCAACCATCGCCTTGACATTTTCATATTTACAAGTACTTAAAATATCAGAACCTGCGCCTAAGATGAATCCTCCACCCTTCGCAGCATCTTGCAGAGCTTGTTTTGTAGCGTCTACTGTTGTTTCTATAGATCCGTACGTTAAGACATAAGTTGCGGAAATATTTCCAATTAAACAAATATCTGCTCCGAATTCTTTTTTGAGTGGTTTTAACCTTAATCCCGATTCGTACTCTAATGGATCAATTCCATCTATTCCGGAATTAATAAGATATGGAATTGTTTCTGAAACATCTCCATCTGAGTGAATAAGCAATTTAGCATCGTGTTTATGAGCATTTTTAGCCAAATCTTTGTAAACTGGAGTTACAATTTCGTTCCAATGCTTAGGATTAAAAATTGTGCTTCCTTTTAGTGCCCAATCATCGCAAATAAATACTAAATCAATTCCCTTTTCAAAAAGGCAGTTCTGAAGTTCTTTTGTTATTCTACCTAAAGCTTTCGCTAAATCTTTAACTAAATTAAAGTGTTTCCGAACCATATATGCAAATCGATTCACCCCTATCATTGACCAGGTCCCGAACGCTACATTACTTCCAGTAGGAATTGTAACCAAACCTTTTTCAAGATAATGGTCCCAGATTTTTTTGAAAGATTTAAAGTGAATTTCTCCAGCAGGTTCCCATGTATTGATATATGTAATCCAATCTTTCAATAGTTCTGGCGTCTTTAAAACCCCATCCCGGTACCATTCACCATCATAATAATGTGCCCATTCGGTGTAGGATTCAATATTATATTTTTTTAAAATATCCTCTGGAACTTCAGGTTTCTTATGAGAGTGAGTTCTAATTCTATCGTAGTGATACCAAATTGAATCAAATCCCATATGAAGTGCCGCTTCATACATCATATTCTTAGATAGATGTTTATTTGCTATGTTATCAACACCCATTTTTTCTAACACTTTTTTTGTGAATGGGTAATCAAATACCTGCGCTAAAGTAGGAACTCTGTCAGGTTCTTCATGTTCTAGAGTTTTGATTATACGCTCATGGACATCCATGTCAATCAGTTCTAGGTTTTTTTAGTAGGAGATTATAAATACATTAAATTTCGTTGTAAATTAAATTTTATGAGACGAACATGGACCTTAGAATATTTCTCCCTCAAACTCCTAAACTTTAACAAATAAAAATAATTACTTACCATAGTAAATTAAGATTTTTTACGACTATTATGAAAGTAAATAGACGAATGGAGTTATTTGGGAAAGTAAGTGATGAAGACTGGAATAGCTGGAGGTGGCAATTTAAAAATAGGATAACTACCATCGAAGATCTGAAAGAATTCGTCCCTTTAACCAAGGAGGAAGATGATCCTAGTATCTTGGAAAAGATGAGAATGGCTATCACCCCATATTATTTATCATTAATCGATCC
Source organism: Promethearchaeota archaeon (assembly GCA_019894655.1). The sequence goes on from JAGXNZ010000192.1 coordinate 1,750, forward strand.
TTACGATCCCTACGATCCCATTCGCAAACAAGCAATCCCAACAATTCATGAGCTTATTAGATACCCAACTGATTTAGAAGATCCACTTCACGAAGACATTGATAGTCCTACTCCGGGGTTAACTCATAGGTATCCAGATCGAGTCTTATTTTTAGTGACTGAAAATTGCTCAATGTACTGTAGACACTGCACTCGAAGACGATTCGCAGGTCATCACGATAAGGCACCTCCAAAGGATCAAATAGAAAAATGTATAGAATACATCCAGGAAACATCTTCGATTAGGGATGTCTTATTATCAGGAGGAGATGCGATGCTTATCTCAGACAAATTATTAGAGGATATCTTAATAAGTTTAAAGGAAATTTCGCATGTAGAGATTGTCAGGTTAGGCTCAAGAAGTCCCGTTGTTATGCCTCAAAGGATTACGCCTGATTTATGCGAAATGCTAAAACAATATCACCCCGTATGGTTTAACACTCACTTTAACCATCCGAACGAAATAACTGAAGATTCTAAGAAAGCTTGTGAAATGCTCGCAAATGCAGGTATTCCACTTGGAAATCAATCGGTTTTGTTAAGAGGAGTAAATGATTGCATACACGTAATGAAAAAATTAGTTCAGGAATTAGTAAAAATCCGTGTTCGCCCATATTATATTTATCAATGTGATTTATCAGTCGGACTAGGGCATTTTAGAACCAGTGTAGCGCAAGGTATTGAAATTATCGAGGGATTAAGAGGCCATACATCAGGTTTATGCGTCCCTACATTTGTCGTTGATGCACCTGGAGGAGGAGGGAAGATTCCTGTTATGCCCGATTACACCATTTCCCAAGGAAACAGTAGAGTTGTTTTAAGGAATTTCGAAGGAGTTATAACAACCTATGAAGAACCCACGGATTATATAGCAGAATGTCATTGTGAAGATTGTGAAAAGCAAATTGGTGTTTCAGCATTGTTAAGTGGTCAAAAATTGACAATTGAACCAGATGATCTAGAAAGAAATAAAAGAAAATTGAGCAAATAAAAGATTAAAAGGTTTCTTTCAATTTCCATTGATCTTTTTATATTTTAACACGAATTCCTTATTAATCTCCTTAATTGAGCTTAGTTTGTTGATTTTCAAATCTTTTTCTTGACTTGTAATAACTGATACATTTAAATTTGCATTTGTATATTTTGTGGGTCCTTTTTCTTTAATTCTTTCAGTAATAAACGAGAGATGAGAATTAATCCTATTTTGAATATACTTATTTCCGAAAGATATAACTTCAAGAAAGCGTTCTTTGATTATCTCTTTAAAATTCACGTCAATTTCATATCCAATACTATTTCTCTCTGAAACCATAGCGGCCAATGAACTCGTTCCAGTCCCAAGGAAAGGGTCAAGAATTATGTCATTCCTTACTGAAAACATGTTTATTAATCTAAACGCCAGCTCAAAAGGGTATGCTGCACTTCTTTTACGCATTTCTTTATTGCTTAAATCTTGTGAAATTCCTTTAAAATCCCACACATCAGAAAACCAAATATTTCTTTCTTTCCAAAAATAACCACTTTCTCTTCTGTTTTCCTTTAAGGCTTCCGTTTTAAATTCTCTTTTCTCATCTTTACGGAATATCAAGATATATTCATGTTCTAGCGTGATATACGCTCCAGGGGGTAACATTCCAGACCCCATAAATTTATTTGGCGCATTTGTTTGTTTCCTCCATAAGATCTCAGGTAAGTTTTGGAATCCAAGTTTTTGATATGCGGTGATAATTCTTGAATGAGAGGGAAAAATTTGGAAGTTCTTATTAATGGTACGTGTAGCGTCTCCTATATTGACACAGATTATTCCGCCAGGTATTACAACCCTATAAAGTTCTTTCCATATTTTATCAAGTTCTTCATGCATTTTTTCAAATGCTAATAAACCATCTCCAACTTCCAATGCTGCTTTAATTTCTTCATTTTGCAGAGAAAAAATCTCATCCCACATTTCTATCATTGGATATGGAGGTGATGTAATAACTAAAGCAACGGAATTGTCTTCAACCTCTTCCATTTGTTGGGCTTTTTTGTAATAAACCTTATGATGTGTTGACATTTATAGCTTTTTTGGACTTTCTATTCCTATTTTTATTATTATTTTATAAAATCTTCTATGTTAATTAATTTTCTTTGTAAGTTAAAATATTATATCGTCTTTTAATAACTTGAAACACAGATGTTGTCTGGCAAAAATGACTTTCCAACTCTTTTATTAGATGCCGTAAAGAAGCATAAAGTTATCTCAATAATTGGTTTATCAAAAAATGTGAGTAAAACCACATCGTTAAATCATGTAATTAAATTATTGAAAGATAAGCATACAATTGGAATTACATCAATCGGTAGAGATGGAGAACCTTATGACGCAATCACACAGCTTCCTAAACCTAAGATTATAGTAGAAAATGGTACAATCTTCGCTACAGCAGAAGATTCTTTAAAAAACAGCGACATAAAGAACGAACTTATGGAAACTACAGATTTCACAACACCACTCGGGACCATCAATATATATAAGGCATTAAGTAAAGGATATGTTGAACTTGCAGGCCCATCAATGAATAAACAATTAAAAAATTTATGTAATGACATGCGAAAGATAGGATGCGATGTGATTTTTATTGATGGTGCATTTGATAGGAGATCATTTGCAACACCACTTATCTCTGATGCAAC
>JAGXNZ010000193.1 GCA_019894655.1 Promethearchaeota archaeon
TATTGCGGGATTTCTCGTAGCTTTTGGTCAAGCAATATCAGAAGTTGGGGCCGTAATGATCGTAGGTGGAAATATCCGTTGGGCTACGAGAACGTTTACTACCTCAATTGTATTACAAACTCGCATGGGTGAATTTGGGATGGCTATAGCGTTAGGTATCATTTTAATATCTATAGCCTTCATATTGAATTACGGGTTGACGCGATTACAGGGGGGTGATAAATAAGGTGAGTCTACTTGAAGTTAATAACCTGTCAAAAGATTTTTATAAAAAAGATGGTGATGTAATTTCAGTCCTTTCAAATATTAACCTTTTAATTAACAAAGGAGAAACCTTTGCAATTATAGGCCCAAATGGAAGTGGGAAGACTACTTTATTGAGAATTTTAGGGTTACTTGAATCTCCAACGCAAGGGGAAGTAAAATATTTGGATAAAGATATAACAAATTTATCCAGAAAAGAAAAAACACTATATCGAAGAAAATTATCATTCGTAAGGCAAAAACCTTTAGTAAGAGATGCTTCGGTTTTTGAAAATATCGCTTATGGATTGAAAGTTAGAGGATTGAAATATATTCAGTATAAACATCTAGTTAAAGAAATGATTAAATCCGTAGGATTATCTGGTATGGAAAACAAAAACGCCCGAGCATTATCAGGGGGAGAAATGCAGCGGGTAGTAATCGCGATGAATTTCATTATTACTCCGGAAATTTACTTACTTGATGAGGTTTCAGCAAATTTGGACCCAATGAATGTCAAGATTCTAGATGGTTTTATTAATAAAATAAAACAAGATAAAGAAAAGACAATCATATTAAGCACTCACGATCGATATGAAGCAATAAGATTAGCGGATAGAATAGCAGTTTTAAATGAAGGTAAAATTAATCAAATTAATTCTCCAAGCGTAATCTTTCAATCTCCTAAAGACGAATTCACAGCACATTTTGTAGGTTACGAAAATATATTTACAGGTAATGCCCAAGTAGATTCAGAAACCAATCTCAATCACGTAAAAATAAACGATATTGTTATCACTACATCGAACCAAAAAGAAGGAATAGTTAAAGTTTGTATTCATCCTGAGAGTATTATTCTCGCTAAAAATCCCCCTCAAAATGTTAGTTCTTTGAACTTATTTAAGGGTAAGGTTGATGAAATTCGAGACCTTGGTAATTTAATCCATGTTATTATTAAAACTAATTCAGAAAGATTTTTAGTAAGCGTTACAAAATTATCTCAACAAAAATTAGGAATTAAATATGGAACAGAAGTTTATATCAATTTCAAGGCGACTGATGTTAAAGTCCTATAATCCTAAATTTTTTAATGTAGTGAAATTTATGGGAAATATCGATATGTATGGAAAATGAAAACGTAAGAAAAAGTTCCTAGTGAAAAAATGATTGATATATCTGAAAAGGATTCTATATTAAGAATAGCAACCGCCTCAGGGAAAATTTACTTGAAGAAAGAAACAATAGAACGAATAAAAGATAAAAAGGTTAAAAAAGGGGATGTTTTTACTATTGCAAAAATCGCAGCGGTTAACGCTGTTAAAAAAGTTCCCGATTTAATCCCATTATGTCACCCAATTCCTATAACTAATGTTGATGTTGATTTCAATTATGAAGGCGATAATCTTATTAGAGTGATATGTACTGTCAAAAGCGTTTCAAAAACGGGAGTAGAAATGGAAGCCCTTATGGGAGTTAATATTGCTTTATTAAATATCTGGGATGTTGTAAAGATGTATGAGAAGGACAGTAAAGGACAGTACCCAATAACAGTTATTACTGAAGTGAAAGTTGATGAGAAAATAAAAAAAAAGTAGAAACACATTATGAAAGACAACTGTAACAGAGAAATAAAGCACATTAGATTTTCAGTAACCTCTAAATGTAGTTATGATTGCATTTATTGCGATCGTGAAGGATTCCTTCCTGAAACGGCAGAACTAAGCGTTAATGAAATTACTCAACTTTGTAGGATATTAGCACAGATATTAAAAGTAACTAAGATTAAATTTACTGGCGGAGAGCCTTTACTCAGAGAAGAAATAGTCGAAATTGTTAGAAATATTTCTGATCTCCAACTTTATAAAGATATCTCTATGACAACAAACGGCTTTTACTTAACTGAAAAAGCCCAAGATCTTTATAATGCTGGTTTAAACCGTATTAATGTGTCGTTAGGGACGTTAAAATCAGATATTTATAAGAAGATCTACGGATCTGATTCCTTAGAGGTTGTACTAAAAGGATTGATGAAAGCAAAAGATGTAGGACTTACTCCTATTAAATTGAATTATGTCGTCCTTAAAGGCATAAATGATCAGGAAATAGGAGATTTGGTTAATTTCTGTGCTGAAAATGAGTTTATATTGCAACTAATTGAATTGCATAAAGTATCTAATTCTATTAATAAAAGTAATGGATTCCATGAAAAGTATTATTTCGATCTAACGCCTTTAATAGAAGAATTTGAAAAAAAAGCTATAGATATAGAAATAAGGGGAAACATGCAAAATAGAAAGGTATTTACACTTCCAAACTCTGTAAAAGTTGAGACTATTACTCCAGGGCATGAATTTTGCATGGGATGTACAAAACTAAGAGTTGGATGCGATGGAAATCTATTTGGTTGTCTATTTCGGTCTGATTTAGGCACAAACATTAAAGAAGCCTTGAAGAATAATCACTCATTATCTATGTATGAAAAAATTGTTAAACAAGTTGTAGATACCAGAGAACCTTATTATTAATCAAAATTTAGATGGAATGATAATGAAAGTAGAGATACTATACTTTGCTGATTTTAAAGATATTACTGGAAAAGATAGGGAGTTTATAGAATTAAAGGAAAACACTGTAGAAGGGCTTACTTCAAAGATCTTCAGCAAGTATAACCCTATAAAAAATCTAATATGGGACAACGAGATTAAAAGTTTGAAGGGAAATATCTCTATCGTTATAAACGATAAGATGATAACAGATAAATACAAAGGAAAAATAGAGTTGGTAGATGGAGATAAGGTAGCTTTTCTATTACCTTTTGCGGGAGGTTAATTAATATGAATAATAATAACTTTACTCAAGTTAAATCTGGCATCTATCAAAAAGATGAAATTAACTTAAGTAACATTATATTTTCACTAAAAAATCATCCAAAAATTCAAGATGTTGGCTCGATTCTGACATTCACAGGAATTGTAAGAAATACTTCCAAGGATGGAAAACTTATTCGTGAATTAGAAATTGATGCATATGAAGAATTTGCCAATAAGAGCATTAATAAAATATGTAAAGAAATAAAAGAAATACCCGGAATAGTTGAAATCATTATAGTTCATTTTAAAGGGACTTTTGACATAAAAGATGAATTAGTTCATGTTTCTATCGCATCTTCTCATAGAGAAGAAGGATTTAAAGCTTTGAGACTTGCTGTAGAAAGATATAAAAAAGAAATAGCCGTCTGGAAGAAAGAAATTTTTTTAGATGGAAGTTCAGAATGGGTTCATTAAATTTAAATAAACTATTATAAGGATATCTTCAAATGAAATTTTTACAAACTATTAAAGTAGAAGAATTTAAAAAGCTATTAGAGTCTATACCAAAAATTAAAATTACAGAAGAAATCATTCCCCTTGAAGAAGCCTATAATAGAGTGTTGTTCAGAGACATTACAAGTCCCATCGATGTACCTCATTTTCGTAAATCAAGAATGGACGGTTATGCTGTTATTGCTGAGGATACATTTCTTGCTGAAGAAGACAACTTCATAGAATTTGAATTAATTGAAACTATTCCTGCTGGGGAAAAACCTCAAAAAAAATTATCTAAGGGTCAATGTTCGTACGTTGCTACGGGCGCAGCCATTCCAGAAAATGCTGATGGTGTAGTAATGGTTGAATTTTCCGAAAAAATTGAAAATAGAATTCTAATTTCAAAAGCAATAACTCCTGGAACTCATGTAATAGAAATGGGGCACGATATTCAAAAAGAAGCAATCATCGTCAAAAAAGAACGATTAATCGACTTAGCAACTCTCGGAGTTTTAGCTTCATGTGGAATTAGAGAAATACCCGTTTATAAGAAATTGAGGGTAGGGCTCATAAGTACTGGAAACGAGCTTGTCAGCGATGATGTTAAAGAATTAGAAATTGGAAAAATTTACGATGTAAATTCTATAATTTTGAAAAGAGCAATTGAAAACACAGGAGCGTTAGTGGAATTCTTTGGAATTCTAAAAGACGATTTTAGCGAATTAAAGTGTGCTATTGACAATGCTTTGAAATACAGTGACATTGTGATTCTTTCTGGTGGAACTTCTAAAGGTGAAGGGGATTTGGGTCCTAAAGTCTTAGAACAATACAATAACAAAGAAATTCTGGTGCATGGTGTAAGAATTAAACCTGGTAAGCCAATAATATTTACCAAGTTTGGAAGCAAGATGATTTTCATATTGCCGGGATACCCTACTTCAGCATTAAGCTGTTTTTATGTTTTTATCGACAATTTTCTAAGAAGAAATTCAGGCTATCCTTTAAAAGAATCTTATTCTAAGCTCTTCGAAGTTGGAAAAAGAATATATAGCACAATTGGTCGCCACGAATTCAAAACCATAAAAATTCAAGATGTGAATGGTGTGAAAAAGATCTTTCCCATAAAAACAGGTTCTGAAGCTATCAGCACTATGTTTTATGCGGATGGTTATATTGAAATAGATGAATTGGAGTCAATAATTGAAGAAGGAGAGAAAAAAAGGGTGTATTTTTTTTAATGAAAGTCCATGAGGAGCATAAGAAAAAAGGACCAGCTGTAGTTAACATTGCTTTAGTTATCGTAAGCACCTCAAGATTCAACGAGATACAAGAAAAGGAAATAAGTTCGGATAAGACGATTCCTTTGGTGCAACAGATTTTGAACCAAGAGCCTGGAGTATTCCTAACATCTTCAGAAATTGTTTCCGATAACGAAATTCAAATTGTAGAAATACTAAAAAGGTTCCTGAATGATTCTTCCCTGCATGTTATTGTATTTAGTGGGGGGACAGGATTAACTCCTAAAGATGTAACCTACGAAGCAATTAAACCCCTATTGGAAAAAACTATAGATGGTTTTGGAGAATTATTCAGATACATCTCTTATAAAGAAATTGGCGTTTCATCCATGTTTTCAAGAACGATTGCTGGAAAAATTAAAGATAAAGCAATCTTTTTGCTCCCTGGCTCCCCAAATGCCGTTAAATTAGCTTTTAAGAAGTTGATCTTGCCAGAAATTAAACACTTGATTTATATGATAACCAAAAAAGAGTGAATAATCTGAAAAGTCTAAGAAAAATTGGGTTTTCAAAACTAACTCTTCTAGAAGATGCTCTAAAAAAACTAAATTCGTATATTAAACCAACTCCCTCAGAAGAATCAGAAACTTCCAAATCCTTGAACCGAATTCTAGCCAACAATATAATTAGTGAACTCGATATTCCCCCTTTTGATAGATCTGCTATGGATGGATACGCTGTTAGAGCAGAAGATACGTTCGGAGCATCTCAAACGAATTCAAAAATATTCAAGAAAGTCGGCACCAGTGAGATAGGCGAACAAAGCGATATTTTTGTGAAAAATGGAGAAGCTGTCCGAATATCTACTGGAGCAGCAATACCAATAGGTGCTGATTCCGTTGTAAAAATCGAAGACACAGAAATTATAGATAAGGAAATTACAGTTTATGCTTCGATAGTTCCAGGAAAAAACATCTCGAAAGCCGGAGAAGATATTTCTCGAGGAACAGAAGTATTAAATGCTGGTGTAACTATCAAATCGTCTCATATTGCTCTTCTGTCTTCTTTAGGATTTAGGAAAATTAGTGTAAAGAAAAAAACAGAAGTTAGTGTTTTTGCCGTCGGTGATGAATTAATTGAAGTAGGTAATATACTCCCTAAAAATAAAATTTACAACTCGAATAGTCCGATGGTATCTAATCTAGTAGAGACATATGGGGGGAAGGTAATAAGGGAATTTAGTTTGGCAGACAACAAAGACGAAATCAAAAGAAATTTAATTACTGCATCAAAAGATTCTCAGGTCATTATATTCACAGGTGGTACCTCCGTAGGAACTAAAGATTTTTTACCAGAGGTTATGCAAGAAAACGGTGTAGTACTGGTTCATGGAATTGCGATGCGTCCAGGTTCTCCTATATTGATAGGCTTAATAGAGCAAACTCTGGTGTTTTGCTTACCAGGAACTCCTGTTGCAGCATATATCTGTTTTCTAATGATTGTTGGTCCAACCGTTAGGAAAATTATGGGATCTTTAATAGAAGATCCAAGATCCGAACTAATCGCAATAATTAATAGGGATGTACCGGTATCGCGCTTGGGGTATAAACACTTTCTAAGAGTTAAAATAGAGAAACAGGAAAGTAAATTTCTAGCAAACCCAGTTAAGCTAAAAGGGTCTGGAATTATAAGCTCATTAACTCAATCTGATGGGATAGTAGAAATTTCCGAGGATAAAGAAGGATTGAAAAAAGGAGAAAAAGTAAAGGTTTACCTCTACCCGTAAACATCAAACCATCTAAGTAATCGATAAATTCTTAATTTTTTTTTCTTTTCCCTTTATTCGTTTGTTAAATCTACTCCAATAATTAGTTTTTCCTTAATGATTCTATTCTTTTTGTTCTTTTTTAGGATAGATTTTAAAATCGAAAAAATTATATCAATTTTTAAAATAAAATTATTTTAGAAATGCTTAATTAAAAGAAATATGGTTGATACGACCAGATTTGTTAAAGAAATACAAGAAAAATATAAAATCATCGGTAGAACAGAGGAATTAAACCAAATTGTTTTAGCCCATTCTGTAGGCAAAAATATATTATTAGAAGGTGCGGTAGGAACTGGAAAAACCACCCTTGCTAAAGCTGTTTCTTCCTTTTACGATACGGAATTTACACGGATCGACTGTTCTGAGGAAACACTACCTCATAATTTAGTTGGTTATTTTGACCCACCATTAGTGATATCAAAAGGATACCTAGAAGATTCATACATCTACGGTCCTTTGACCTCATCTATGCTAAAAGGAGGATGTCTTTTTATAAATGAAATTAATAGGATGCCTGAAAGTACACAAAATTCGCTACTCACAGCACTGGACGAAGGTATTTTAGAAATTCCTAAACTAAAGACAATTATGGCTCATAAGAATTTCTTTACCATCGCTACTCAGAATCCAGCAGCCCATGTAGGCGTTACTGTTATTGGAGAAGCTTTAAAGGATAGATTTATTTGGGTTAAATTGGATTTTCAAACCACTGAGGAAGAGATTCTTATCATCAAACAAGAAGCCAATTTAGATGATTCAAGTGAAGAAAAAATAGCACATCTCTCTCAAGAAATAGTACACTATTCAAGAAATAACACCTCAATTAGGAGAGGAAGTTCGATAAGAGGAGCGATTGACTTAGCGCAACTAATATTTAAAACTGAAAACATCAATAGCACAAAAAATTGGGTAACTACCGCAGTTATGGCTTTATATAACAAGATTGAGCTCGAGGATGGTGTTACTAGCTCAAAAGAGGAAATAATTGCTGACATCGTGTTATCGGTTCTAAATAAATCGGATTTTTAATTGTCGATGATTTCTCCGATTTTTCTAAGGAGATTGAGAATAAAAGACTTCATGTAAGACTTACAGAAAGGATACCTGATGAAAAAATACTTAGATTTGAAATAATCCGAAAAAAGAAGAAAAAACCAGATTATTATCAACATTTAGCAAACACATTAGATTATAAGCAGATTAAAGAATTAACCTACCTATCTATTCAACATAAAAACCTCGAGGCAATATTAGGGCTACTCAAATCAAATGTGTATGCTGCAACCAACGCTTTAGATTGCGATGAAGGAGTTAAATTCTTTTCAGAAAAAGCTAAAAATTCGGAAGTCTCGATGGCGGAAGTTTACTTCTTTATACGGCGACCAATTTCAGAAAAATATAAGCAGGTTTTTAGACGATTAGCAAGACAGAGTATATTAAAGACCTCGCTAAAAA
>JAGXNZ010000194.1 GCA_019894655.1 Promethearchaeota archaeon
AAAATGTGCTTCAGATAGTGAAGGATTCTGTCAAAAAAGGAGTTAAAGGAATAATCATAGAAACTGCAGGCTTTGCTGAAACGGGTATAGAAAAATTTGTCAAGATTCAAGAAGAAATAGAGATAATTGCTAAAACTTCGAATGTAAGAATAATTGGCCCTAACTGCGTGGGTGTTACTAATTTTAACAACAAATTTACAACCTCAGAAATAAATTTTGATCAATCTCTAGAAGGGGGCACTATTTCAATCATAGCGCAATCAGGTGTGTTAGGGAATATCTTTATTGAATGGTCAACAAGTCAGAAAATTGGTTTTTCGAAAGCAATAACTCTTGGAAATAAAGTAGATGTTGATGAGATTGATATGCTGGAATATCTTGAAACAGATACAGATACGAATGTAATAACTGTTTATTTAGAGGGCGTGAAACGAGGACCGAAGTTATTAGAAATATTAAAAAAATTGACCAAACCTGTTTTAATTCTAAAAAATGGACGCAGCGAAATTGGCTCTAAAGCGATAAAAAGTCACACTGGCTCTATCGCTGGAGATGATAAAATTTACGAAACGATATTCAAACAATATTCTGGTATTTATCGCGTAAACGATTTTTACGAGATGTTTGATATCGCTCAAGTATTTGCTACTCAACCCTTACCTAAAGGAAAGAACATCGCAATAATTACATCTTCTGGAAGCCTAGGTATATTAGCATGCGACGAAATTGAAAGACTCGACCTAAAACTTGCAGTTTTAAATGAACAAACTATTCAAGAGATGAGTTCAATCTCACCCAATTGGACTTCATTGAAGAATCCTGTCGATTTGGGACCTTCAATATTTACTACTTTTAGTACATCGTTAAATGCAATCCTAAACGATGATAATGTTGATGCTTTATTACACATTTTCGCTGTCCCTCAAAACCCTATAGAAACTTTTTCTCTATCTATAAAACCATTCTTGAGGGAAATGAGAAATTTATCAACCAAACTGAATAAACCCGTTATTACTTGCGTTTTTGGTTCCCGATGGGTTGTTGAACGCTTTTTAAAACATTCATATAAATATAAAATTCCAATAATGGCTCAGATAAGTCACGCAATAAAGGCGTTTAAATTTATGTACGATTTTAGAAATTCAAATAAAAATCTGAATAAAAATACCGCTATTTAACATTTATTAATCTCTTTCAATTTTAATCATTTTAAAATAAATCTAAAAACTGGACTCCATTTTTTTTATAATCGACTTGAGACTTATTTTAATTAAAATAATTGTAATAATAATAAGTTAGAGAAGTGATTAAAAATGGTTGATTGGAAACAAATAGGAAGTCAAGCTCTATTATATTTACAAGAGTTTATGAGTTGGTTTTTAGCTTTACCCATCATCTCTCAAGTTTTCGTAATATTGGTTGCAGTTGGTGTAACAATCCTATCAGTAATCATTGTATACTATGTCCTTAAAGGTGTGGCATATTTAGTTTACTATATCCTAAAAGGAGTATATCTTTTACTAAAAGGAATATTCGTTGGCCTCTATAAGTTATTTGAAGAACTCTATTATGAGATTTCTGGTAAGCCTAAACCTATCAAAGAATCATCGGATAAAAAATGTTGCGAGCAACAAGATGCTCCTCAACAATCTCACGAGGAACAAGAGATTATTAAACCAATGCAGAAGGAGATTCAAATTGTACAGCCTGACGCTGTGTTTTGCAGTGAGTGTGGAAGTCAATATACCTTGAGGATGCTTGAACAATTGAGAGAAAATGGAACTGCTTATTGCGTGTTTTGTGGAAAGGGATACAAATCTACTAAAGTTGAAGTAGAACAATATTAATTTTTTTCTTATTTTTTTTTTACTATAGTTTTTCTGATGTAACTATTGTAGACTTTATCTGATGATTAATTTTAAATAATGTTGTGACAATGAAGAAATTACCAAATTCCGAATTGAAATAATTATAAAATTTGATAAAAAATGAATAATAAAAATGCCAAAAATAGTCCATATTCGGAAAAAATATGGCTTAAATCTTACGATGCTCATGTAAAACCAATTATTGATCTAGAGTATTATTCAATAGCAGAAATGATGAAACGTACGGTCAATAAGTACCCTAATAGTTTATGTTACGATTTTCAAGGTTCTTGTGCGACTTTTAAAGAAGCAGAAAAATATATTAACAGTTTTGCTAACTTTCTTGTTGAGAATGGAGTGAAAAAAGGAGAAAGAGTCGTAATAAATTTACCAAATCTTCCCCAATTTATCGTAGCTCTCTTTGGAACTTTTTACGCTGGATGCGCTGCTTCAGGGATGAACTTTTTATTACAACCAAATGAAATAAGGTATCAATTAAAAGATAGTGGAGCGGTTGCGATAATTACCGTTGACTCTTTTTACGAAGAAAAAGTAAGGGAAGCGCTCCAAACGGGGGATACAGATGTAAAAATTGTGATTACTACTAACATAGCTGATGTTTTGGATCTAGAACCCACTATGAAAGAACAACTAATTAAAATAGGAAAAATTCCCTCTGGTGAGGTTGTTCCTATTAACGGGTTCCAATATTTTAAATTTAACGATATTGTGGAGAAATATCCAAAAGATAAATCGCCTGATATTGAGATAGGTCCTGAAGATGTTTTATTGCTTCAATACACTGGTGGAACGACGGGTCCCCCTAAAGGGGCAATACTAACTCATCGAAATTTAATACATTTAATGCAAATAGTATTTCAATGGTTTGAACCTGGTGCTAATCCCGGTGAAGACATTTATATGTCTGGGTTCCCTTTTTTCCATTTGGCGGGATTACAATTTTGCCTTCAGAGTGTTTTTATGGGTTCCGCTCAAATTTTAGTTCCAGATCCCCGAGATACAAATTATATGACTAGTAAAATGAAAGATTATGAAGGAAAGATTGCACTATTGTATAATGTTCCAACTCTTTATATGATGCTTCTAAAAAATCGGAAATTTAAAAAATTAGATTTAAGTTCTGTAATTGGTTATATCTCTGGAGCTGCTCCTTTCCCTACCAAAAGTATAAATGAATTTGAAAAGGTTGTCGGTCGAGGAAAAATTGTAGAAGCTTATGGAATGACAGAGGCATCTCCCGGAGTAACTATGAACCCGTATCTCGGAGAGAAGAAAATCGGAACCGTTGGAGTTCCGTTTCCTAACACGGA
>JAGXNZ010000195.1 GCA_019894655.1 Promethearchaeota archaeon
AAAAACGCTTATAACATAAGAAATAAAAAAAAAGATTTAATTATTCAATTTCGAAACAAGTTTTGACATCTACGCCTGGTTCACATAAAGGTAAAAACTTAACTAAAGTAGTTCCTAAATTATCAGTATGCTCCTTCATAGCCGCATCATCAACGTATTTTTCATAAAATACGATTGAGTTTTTATTTTTTCTCCCTTTTATTGTATGCGCAATGTAATTTAGGCATCCTGGTTCTGATTCATTTACTTTAGGAACTATTTCCTTAACTACTTCGATTGCTTCTTCCATCTTTCCTTCCTTTATAGTAAATGTAGCAATTAACGAAACCATTTTCGACCTTCCCACATAAAAATAGTTGAAATAGGATAATTCACCTTATTATTTAATATTAATGTCGAGAAAAAAGAAATATTAAAAATTAGTACCAAAAACTGTCTCAAATCCTAGTTTTTTTCTTAAACCTCTAATTATTTTTTAGTAGCATGATTAATTATCAACGCTAAAGTTAATATGATTTGATTGGAATGAAAATAATTGATTTACGATCTGATACGGTTACCAAACCATCTCCTGAAATGTGGGAATATGTGAAGTCAATGGGTAATTCTGCACTTGGAGATGATGTGGAGGGGGAAGATCCAACCGTTAATGAATTGGAGGAAAAAGCTGCTAAACTTATTGGAAAAGAGGCTGCACTTTTTGTAACCTCGGGGACTCAAGGCAACTTAGTATCACTACTCTCACAAACAAAACCTGGAGATGAAATATTATTAGAGGAATTAAGCCACATCTATGGTCATGAAGTAGGGAGTGCAGCAAGGATTGGAGGATTAATGATTAGAACGTATCCCTCTAATAGAGGTGTTCCCTCCTTTGAGTACTTGCAATCTATGATTAGAGATAAAGATGATATACATGAACCTCCATCGTCATTGTTGTGCACTGAGAATACTCATAATTACCATGGTGGTGCTATAATAAGTATTGATGTTTTAAAGAGAATGAATGAATTTGCATCCAATAACGAGCTGAAATTTCACTTGGATGGTGCAAGAATATTTAACGCAGCAGTCGGATTGAATGTAACTGTTACTGAAATTACTAAGCATGCCGATAGTGTAATGTTCTGTCTGTCTAAAGGGCTTTCGTGTCCTGTCGGTTCAATTGTAGCGGGTTCCAAAGATACTATTATTAAAGCAAGGAAGTTTCGGAAAATGCTTGGAGGAGGAATGCGTCAGGCGGGAATAATTGCTGCTTTCGGACTTATTGCCCTAGAACCTAAATGGATAAAAAGGCTTGACGAGGATCATAAAAATGCGAAATTATTAGCTCAAGGATTAAAAAGCTTTAACCTACCCATAAAAGTGCATCCTACAGACACTAATATTGTGATTGTTGAGTTGTTGGAAAAGGTTGAAATACTTAAAATACTTAATCAACTCAAAAATGCTGGAATACTAGCATTTAACATTAGTAAACAAAAAATAAGGTTTGTCACTCATTACGGTATCAACGCAGATGATATTAACTATAGCATCGAGCAAATTGGGATTATTTTAAAAAAAAATATATAATATCCTCAAAAATTATTAAATTAGATATTGAAGGAGTAGAAACTTGAAAAATGAATATCAAAGATTTTGAAGACATTTCATATGAGAAGGAAGAAAATGGCATATGTACAATAACAATAGATAGACCTGAAAGAAGAAATGCCGTTACATATGTTTCTTTTTTAGAAATCTATACAGTTTTAGAAGATATGGAAAAAGATAAGGACGCAAAAGTTCTGATAATAACTGGTAATCCTAAGGGAAAATCATTCTCATCCGGAGGTTATTTTGAACCAAATTATTTTGAAAAGATACAAAAAGAAATTAGAATGGAAATAGATCTAATGGACATCGCTCAAAAAAAATTATGTATGGCACTCTGGAAATTTACTAAACCCGTTATTGCTGCGATAAACGGATTAGCAATTGGTGGTGCTATTACAATGCCATTATCTGGAGCTGATCTCATATACATAGCTGAGGATGCTTGGTTAGGATTTTATTTTTCTAAAAGAGCTATCATCCCAGAATTTAGTGCATCTTTTATGTTACCTTTTTTAGTTGGATTCCAAAAAGCAAAGGAAATATGTTTTTTTGGAGACAAAATAACTGCCCAGAAAGCACTTGAACTTGGTCTCGTGAATAAAGTCTTAACCAGGGAAGAATTGATACCTTATGCTAGAGAACAAGCATTGAGATTAATTCCTCCTCAAGGGCCATCTCTATCGATAAAACTAATGAAAAAAACTATGCACGCTTACTTTATTGATATCTTGGATAAAACTTTAGATTTAGAAAATAAAGGTTTAAGGAAAATGTTTAGATCAAAAGATTTCAACGAATCTATGAGAGCTTTAAAAGAAAAAAGAGACCCTATTTTTATTGGGCGATAATTAAAAAGATTTTTACTTAGATCTCCATTTTGGTTTAGTTTTCTGCAATCTTGCGAGAGCTCCGGACACTGCATCTTTAGTTTGAAGCAATTGAGAACTAACCAAAGTTTCTAATTCAAGCCCAAAAGCAACATCCTTACCATAACAATCGTCAATTAATTTCTTTGCCAAACCTACGGCGAGTGGAGCGCTATCAATAAGTTCTTCAGTATACATTTTAACAATTGAATCTAATTCTTCTGGAGATTTTGCCACTCTATTGACGACCCCAAGTCTGTAGGCTTCGTTTCCGTTGAAATTCCTTCCTGTTAAAATAATGTCTTTAGCGTTAGGGATTCCACATAATCTTACTGCTCTTATAGTGCCGCCTACATCAGGATTCATCCCAATTTTTGTTTCTAACATGCTAAAATTCGCGGAATCTAAGCAAAATCTAAAGTCACAAGCGAGTGCTAGCTCAAAAGCCATTCCAAAACAATATCCGTTAATCTTTGCTATTACTGGTTTTTCCATTTTTTCAATCTTAGTAAAAATCGGTTGGATCCAAGTATTCGCGAAATATCTAAAATTGCGGGGTACTCTTAAATCCGGAATTACTCCTTCAGGATCTTTTTCTTGGCCTGTTAAAAAATTCAAGTCGATACCCGCACTAAAAAAATCATCCCCTCCTGTGATAATTACGACCCTGGTATTAGATCTTTCTATATTATCTATCGCATTCTGAAGTCCTACTAATAATTCATAATTCATCGCATTTTTTTTGGCTAATCTGTTCATTTTTATTATCGTAATTGTTCCTTCTTCGTTTTCTTCTATTAAAATTGCCTTTTCACTCATAATTTCTCATCTCATTTAGTTCATTTAATTTTTATAATATAATATTGGTAGAAAAAAAAAGTATAAAATTTTTATTGAATTGGCTCGAAATACTCTATATCCAAAATTCTTTTCCTTGGGATTTCTTTAAAAACTGCTTTAACTCTCATCCCTATTTTTAGTTTTTCGGGATCGCTTTCTTTTATGATATGTACAAAATCTGTGTCTGCACCATCGAGCCTGATAATTCCATAGGCGAACGGTGGTTCGAAAGGCATAACTGGTGTAGAATGCGTGATAACGGTAAACCCTTTAACAATTCCTTGATTTCCGATCTCAACCCACTCTTCCATTTTTTCAAAACATTCAAAACATATCATTTTTGGAGGAACGTACACCTTATTACACTTAGGACATTTAACTCCATAAATTTTCTTGTTTTTTCCGATTTCTGTTATAAACTTTTCAACATATGCCCCCGCAGTATGTTTGTAAGGAACTTTAATCCTTCCTCGATATACTTTTTTCTCAATTTCTTGATTCATTTTTTTCCCTCCAGTTTTAATCCTCATTTTCTATTACTCTATAATATAAAATATCTCCTATATTGCCTTCTCTTTCTTCTTTAAAAACGGCTTCAACGCGTTGACCGACTTTCAGTTTAGTGTAGTCTGTTTC
>JAGXNZ010000196.1 GCA_019894655.1 Promethearchaeota archaeon
CCACTGCCCATCCATCGTATATCGTTTGCCATTTTTAAAAGCGATAATGCTAATAGTCTTAAACTACTGCTAGCGTAAGCTATGGTGTTATGTGAGGATATTCCCTCTGCTTTTACTGGATTGATTTTAAAGGATAGCGAAGTTATTTTTGAGAGATGGGAAACGGTGAGTTTGTCAAAATCTTTATGAGCATTTAATCCAGTTCCTAATGCAGTACCACCTATTGGAATGTAGAATAACTCATCCAATACCTTATTTAATCGCTCAATATTAATTTCAATTTGTTTTTTATAGACTTTAAACTCCAACGATAGTGGTATTGGGACAGCATCTTGTAAATGAGTTCTTCCTACTTTGACAATATCTTCGAATTCTTCAATTTTGGTGGCGAGAACTTCTTTTAAACTGTTTAATACTGGTATTAATTTTTGGATCATATGCACAGTTGATATGTGCATCGTGCTTGGGATGACATCGTTAGAAGATTGGCTTTTATTTACATGATCATTAGGATGGACGGGATATTTTTTGCCCATAGGAAATCCTAGAATTTGAGATGCCCTGTTAGCTAATACCTCATTTATATTCATGTTTGTTTGAGTTCCGCTTCCAGTTTGATAGATATCAATCGGAAATTGATCCGAGTGTTTACTTTCATTTAAAATCTCGTTAACGGCCTGTAGGATAGCATTACCATTTTCTTTATCGATTAATCCCAATTCCATATTTGCTAATAAACACGCTTTTTTGACCTGTGCTAACGAGGTAATAAATATTGTTGGGAACTTTTTTCCACTTATTTGGAAGTTTTGCACTGCTCTTTGAGTATTAATGCCCCAATATACATCGCTAGGGACTTCTAATTTGCCCAAAACATCTTTTTCTACGCGGTAATTCAAAATTTAAAACAACCATAATTTGTTTATTACTAAGGATATTAGAAATAGGGTAATAAAAAAAGTTTATAATAATAGTCAATAAATTTTTCTTACTGAAGTTAGTAAAACTAAATAAATCTACTTCTATCTATGAAGTGTCAGAAATTTAATGATATAAAAAAAAATAGAAAATGAGAAATTAAATCCCAAGTTCTTTTAATTCTGTTTTTATTTTTTCTAATTTTTCAGTAGTAAGAGTGTAATACTTCCAAAATATCACGACGAACACTATGAAAATGATTGCTGCTATTACCGTCATATGAAGCCGGACTCCCATTTGAGCTGCAGGGCTAAACGGATTGTCGTCGAATCCTGTTAAAGAGTGGACTATTGCAAAAATTAACACTTGGATAGCACGTGGAAATCGAGCAATAAATTCTCTTACACCTAAGGTCGCACCTTTTTGATCACTTTTTAAGTTGACAGATTCAATTTCCAATAACTAGAATTGAATGAAAATATCCTCAAGTTGCGAATTAAGTATTATTAGCGTAAAAAAAAATCAATTTTTTTATTCCAAATTACATTAAAACTAACTTACTGGCTATAATATCTCTATACAATCTCACATTTACATCTACATTGACTTAAAAAGGGAAGATATTCCCATCTGATTAAAGTGGGAAAAATTTATATTAAAAAAGAAGCTACAATAATTACTAGTCTATATCGTAATATATCAAATTAAAGTAAGAGATAGAAAGAGAATTGGCTCAAAAAAATATTTATGAGTATGATGCTAAAAAGCTCATAGCCAGCGAATTACCAAAATATTATCCAGATTTTAAATATCATAACAAATTAACGGTAATTGATTGCGATACAGATTTAGAAAAAGCAATCTCAGATAATTCGTGGATAAATACAGAAAAAGTTGTCGTTAAACCTGACCAACTTTTTGGAAAAAGAGGAAAGGCAAATTTACTCTTACTCGATGCAAATTGTGATGAAATGAAAGATTTCTGCTATGAGAATTTGGATAGAGTCTGCGAGATTGGGAATGTGAGGGGTGCTTTAAAACGCTTACTTGTAGAACCTTTTGTACCTCACGAGAAAGAGTATTATGTTTCAATAACAACCCAAAGAGACGGTGATGTCATCCATTTCAGTTTTGAAGGTGGCATTTTCGTAGAAGAGAATTGGGATAAGGTTATTCACATACATATACCTATAGGAACGGATATTACTTCGTTTGATTTAGAGAGTAAAATGCCAGATTTAGGAGATTCTAAAAATATCTTAATTCCGTTTATTAAGGGGCTTTATCAAGTGTTTGCTAATCAGGATTTTACTTTTCTTGAAATCAATCCATTCGCGATTACTGAAGATAATAAAGTAGTTCCCTTAGATGTTAAAGCCAGACTAGACGATACTGCGATGTTTCTTCACGCAGATACATGGGGAAATCCTAACAACCCAATTGAATTTCCAGCCGGCTTTGGACAAACTATGTCTGAAAAAGAAGCATACATAAGGGAATTAGACGAGAAAACGGGAGCTTCCCTGAAATTAAAGGTTTTAAATCCTGTCGGTCGAGTGTGGATCATGATTGCTGGAGGGGGCGCTTCAGTTATCTATACAGACACCATTGTCGACTTAGGATATGGAAACGAATTAGGGAACTATGGAGAATACTCTGGGAACCCATCAAGAGAACACACCGAAATTTATGCTCAAACAATAATTGATCTCATGACAGAAACGCCCGATCCTGCTGGGAGATCAAAGTATCTCATAATTGGCGGAGGAATTGCTAATTTTACAGATGTAAAAGCTACTTTTACTGGAATTGTTAGTGCCATCAGGAATTCGGTTGAAAAATTGATAAAAGCCAAAGTTAAAATTTATGTGCGAAGAGGAGGACCTAACGAAAAAGAAGGTCTGGAACTCATGAAACAAGTAGGAACAGAGACCGGAATTCCTTTAGAAGTATACGATAGATATACTCATATGACGAGGGTTGTCGATTTAATAAAACAAGCAGAAGAATCAGGAGGGGCTTAAAATGGAAGATTACGAACTATTTAACAGAAATACTCAAGCAATTATTTACGGATTTCAAAGGAACCCAATTCAAAGAATGCTTGATTTCGATTTTGTTAGTAAGAGAGAAAAACAGTCGGTAGCAGCAATAATTAATCCTACTCAGACTGCCGCGATCAGTTATCATAAAGTTTTTTACGGTAGTTCTGAAATAGTAATACCGATTTATAAAACGCTTGATTTAGCAATGAAAAAACATCCGAATGCTGATGTGATGATAAATTTTGCTTCTTTTAGATCTTCGTACGAGACTAGTAAAGAAGCTTTGGAATCTGACACAATTAGAACTGTTGTTATTATAGCTGAAGGGATTCCTGAAAGACTGAGTCGAGATTTAATCAAAATCGCAAAAGAGAAAAATAAGATTATTATTGGGCCTGCTACTGTGGGAGGAATTGTAGCAGGAGCTTTTAAAATAGGCAATACTGCCGGAACCCTTGAAAACATTAGACTTTCAAAATTATATCGTCCAGGATCAGTTGGGTTCGTCTCAAAATCGGGCGGCTTAAGCAATGAAATGAATTTTATGATAAGTCAAACAACAGATGGCGTGTACGAAGGCATTGCTATTGGTGGCGATCGTTATCCTGGTTCTAGATTGATAGATCATCTCATGCGATACGAAGCAAATCCTAGAATAAAAATGTTAGTAGTGCTAGGTGAAATTGGTGGTACGGATGAATATGCGATAGTTGATGCTTTAAAAACCGGAAAAATAACTAAACCTATAGTTGGGTGGGTGACCGGAACAGCAGCAAAGATATTGCCTAAAGGATTACAGTTTGGTCACGCAGGGGCTATGGCAGATAGCTCTAAAGAAACAGCTGACGCTAAGAACCGCGCGTTAAGAGAGGCGGGTGCTATCGTTCCAGAATCATACGAAGATTTAGACAAAGAAATTAGAAAAACATTCGATAAACTAAAACAGGAAGGAAAAATACAACCAGTTGAAGATTTTGAACCTCCAGCAGTTCCGTTAGATTATAGTGCTGCTGTAAGGGAAGGAAAAGTAAGAAGACCTACTGATGTTGTAGTTACCATCTCTGATGATAGAGGAGATGTTCCTACCTTTGCTGGTATTGGATTAGATACCATTATTAAAAATAATAAATCGATTGGATATGTAATCGGTTTATTGTGGTTTAAGAGAGAATTACCAGAATTTGCCCAAGAGTTTATTGAAATAGTCATCAAATTAACGGCCGACCATGGCCCAGCAGTTTCGGGTGCTCATAACGCAATAATAACAGCTCGGGCAGGAAAAGATTTAATGTCCTCTCTTGCGTCAGGAATTCTGACAATCGGTCCAAGGTTCGGTGGAGCAATATCAGATGCAGCTAAATACTTCAGAGAAGCTCTACAAAAAGAAATGTCTCCGTTAGATTTTATGGGATATATGAAGAATGTGGTTCAAATTAATATCCCAGGTATTGGACATAGAATAAAATCAGTTCAAAATCCCGATGTTCGGGTCCTGTTATTAAAAGAATTCGTATTTAAACACTTTGAAAAGCATCCCCACCTCGATTACGCTTTAGAAGTTGAGAAACTTACAACCTCTAAAAGAAACAATCTTATCCTCAATGTAGATGGTTGTATTGGCATTACATTTCTAGATTTACTCGAAAATTTAGATTTTACTAAAGAAGAAATTGAAGATGTTATACATAGTGAAGCATTAAACGGTCTTTTTGTACTTGGACGTTCGATTGGAATGATGGGGCATGTGTTCGATCAGAAACGCCAAAGAGCTGGATTATTCAGGCAACCTTGGGACGAGATCTTATTTTCAGAATAGTGAATTATTTTTTTTTAATTTTTTTCTTAATTAAATGTAGTATTTTGGAATTTGTATCTAATTATCCTTTTTTTCTAAATATCCTGAACCATAGGGTAACCCAAATATTCCTGGCTTGACCATAGGAGCGTGAAAGATACCTTTAGCCCATGGAGCAGGAAACTTCTGGGCAATAGCTGATGAGACTAATGCTATTATAAAAATGAATATGAATATAGCATAATTACCCCAAATTGTAAGAAATCCCAAACTAATTGTTACATTGGGCAAATGACAGGCAAAAGTTTTAATTACTATCGATCTAGGTGTGTCATGCTCAGGACTCACATAAATATCCCAGAAATAAGCTTGTATGAAAAATTGCCATACACCAATGCAGATATAGCTTAAAATATAGATAAGCCATGGAGAAATACCTGTTAAACTCCAAAGGTGATAAATTGAAAGAATCAGCCCCCCAGTACTAAAACCCCAGATAAGACCAAATACAATTTCCGAACTGAGATAAAATTTTCTGTCAAAAGTAAGAGTACTGCGAGGCCATATTATCACATAGGCAATAAATACAAATATAAAACAGACAATTATATACAATATCCAAAATGGGCTTGAGATTTGTTCCGTAGTGAATAAGGGTCTTGTAAATATCTGCTCGAGCGTCCCTGAGGCAGCTATAAATATATTACAGAAGGAAAAATATATAAGAGCCCGAGTCCATGCAGCAACCGGTTTCCAAACATCAATAGGGAGTTTTCTACATTTTATTATATATAATCCAATCATAAAACCGCCAAAAATGGCAATAGATGCAATAAAGATAGGTATTAACAAGTTAAATTCTCCTTATGAAAGATGTCATCTAAGATGTTTTTATTGTACAAGTTATTAAAAGAATTCTTAAATTTTAAACCTCGGGAATCATCGAAAGATGTAATTCTCAGCACTTTTTAATTACCTAAATAAAAAATGCCTAGAATTGACCCTTCTTCAATAAGGGGATATTTGTGGGAGAATTTTAGTCAAATCTTAATTAAATACAAATTTTTAAGAGATTAGAAATTCAATTATCTAGAAAACTATATTTTATTGCAATTAAAAAACGAGAAATATAAAAATGGAAGAAGTAATACAAAAAGCAAAAGACCATTTTGAAGGATTGGTAAGGGCTCAATTAAAAAGAATTGAGGATTTAAAGAAAGGAGCAGATTGGATTGATTATTCGGCATTAAAACCACTCATCATAGGAATAACTGGCGGAGATTATATTGGTCCAGAAATTACAAAACACGCCG
>JAGXNZ010000197.1 GCA_019894655.1 Promethearchaeota archaeon
ATTTTTTCTGAATTTTCTCCGCTAAACTCCAACAAAGATAATCAAATGTGGGCTTTTTTAAAGCGATGTAATACGCAGCTTCTCTTATTTGAGTTTGGTAATCTGTTTCTCCTAATATGATAGGTGTTTCTGGTTCATCTTTAATTACTTCCTTAACCATAAAATTCTCACATTCTCAGATCATTTATAATTTTATAACTTTTTATCTATCAGACAACTAAGTAAATAATGTATAAAATTATTTATTTAAATATTGATCCTACTTTTGGTTTTTTTCAAAAGCGATTTTTTTTACATGGTTAGTTATAACAATCGCAACAAGATTGAATCCCTTTTTATATTCTTATTTTTTAAATAGCTTATATGTATGGGCTTGGAAATGCATTGAAAATGAAAAAAACATGCTAGCTTTAGGAGCAATTATGCAAATTATATCAATCGTTTTAAGCTTTGATCGATTTAATCCCTTACTATCTGCATTTTCATTGGCTTTTACGGCAATTTCTATAGCTAGTTTCACCTTTTATGGCTATAAGATCAAGAATTTCTTGCTTATTGTATTCGCAGTGTTTTTTTTTGCAGCACGTGTACTTTTTCTTCTTATAGCGTAATATTAAGCGCGGTTAATTCACGAAATTTAAATAAATCCTCCTTGATATGAATTTCCTTGATTTAAAGTTAAATCTTCTTGCAATTATCCTTCAAGTAATTTTTGAGTAGCAACGATAAAACTTATTTATGGGCAAAGAATTTGTTCTTTAATTTAACTTAAAAACTGAGATAATAGAAAAAAAAAAAAGGTGTTGACAAGCAATGGGAAAAGGTGGTAGTATATTAGGGATTATAGGGATAATCCTAGGTGCTGGAGGATTAGGGTTTGGATTCATGATGTGGAATACTCAGAATAGTATGCAAGCAAATTTGGTTGTACAAGATATCTGGTCTCAATATGATGGAGATTCTTTTACTGTGAATCCATCACATACGTATTTACAAATTCCGAACATGTCTATAGTTTTTGACTCAGCAACAACTGCTTCAATTAATATTTTATTCACATGTAGTGTGGTAATTGTTCCTAATCCTTCAGGTTATTCAGGTATTTCTTTCTACTTTAATGTTGATGGGATTCGGTTGTTACAACCTAAGGTGGATATTGGGTCTTATGAAGGAAGTTCTACAGTCGATTTTTATTCAGTAGCACTCCAACATTTCATTCCAAGTATTTCCTCAGGTACTCACAATGTAACTTTAATCGTCTATTCTGAAGCTACTTCAAATTACGTCAGGTATTGTTCTCTAACCATCCAAAGTTTTGCCGATTAAACAATGGACATAAATAGTTCTATACTTAAACTTACTTAGTTTAAAGATTATCATTGGTAGTGCGTCTAGAAACTAACTTCCAAACCCAATCTAAAGCTTTTTGAATTAGGTACGAGAACAGAACTATAAACAGTATAAATATTAAGACTAAGTAGAAGTTGTTTTGTTCACGCATGTCTATATTTAAACCTGTGGTCATAATGGCTGTAAAAATAACAAGAAAGATTCTGTGGAAGAGATATACTCCGTAGGTGTAATATGAGACAACAGATACTATCGATTCAATTTTTCTCTTAGAGAAAATCAATCTAAAAGTCCGAAATATGAAATTTAGCAATGAAAATACAAAAATTATGAAAGCCATGATTATAAGGTTTATCAAAAATATTATTCCTGCTAATTGAAAAAAGTCAGGGTTAGTTTCTAAAATAAAATGTAAGCTATAATTTCCGAATTCTGAAACGAAAGAAGTATAGGCAAATTCAGTTAAAAATTGAAATGTTAACAAAGCTAAAATGGCGCTACATAATGGAATGAGGAGTAAGATTACTCGAGGGATAGCTCTTAAGCGTTCTTTAAAACGATTGTAAGGGGGAGAACTCTAAATTTGAGCCGTAACTATACCTGTGATGAATATAAAATAATAATATAAAAAGCGATATTCGACCAGCCCAAAAAACCCTCTTAGAAACACAAAGAAGAATGGAATTCCGATAGATGCCGGGATGATTAGTTTAATTGAACCTAATGAATTTAGGACGATATAGATCAAATAAAAAATCACTATTATACCTATAAACCATAGGGTTAGCATAGGTGGTCCGAAATAAGGAGTAACTAAGATTTGCATTCCTAAAAAGTGAAATAGTAAGTATAGCGGGTCAATGTTAAGATATCCAACAAAGATGATAAATAAGACAATCGCAATCCAATAAAGTGGAAATATTCTTAGAAACCTCTTCTTTAAGAAAGTAAGTAATTTTTTGGCAGTATTAAAGTTTCTATTGTTCGGATTTAAATATAGCCCGAATCCAGACACAAATACGAACGAACCCATTGAAACAAATAATCCCACATTATTTACTAAAAACACACCAAATTGATCTAAGTCAAGATAGAAATATAGGCATAGCTAAGAGGAATGTGAATTAATAATACGACGATTAAAATCGATATAATGCGAAGAATATCAATTTCGGGTAATTTTTGATTTAACATGTTCAATTAACCAATATAAAGAAGAAGGTACAATATGCACTCTTTTATTGAATGTAAATTAATAAATTTAATTGAAAAAGTGAAAAATTTTTAATAAAATAGAGAATCGTGATTATCAATAATTTTTACTTAACTTCCAGTCCAAATTTCATAATTTTCGACTTCCTCTTCGTTTACAGTCTGAGTAGGATGACCCGAATGAGCCTTATCAAACAATAGTAAGTCTCTACTATTATTAAA
>JAGXNZ010000198.1 GCA_019894655.1 Promethearchaeota archaeon
ATTAAGAGGTTAGAATCGTATTTTTTCAATAAAATCATAATAAAGCAAACGATGGGAAGAATTAAAAAAACGAAATTATATCCTCCCCAACTTAAAGCTAAATAACCCGAAAAGATTCCCCCTAAGATAGAATGATAAATTTTCCCTGTCCTCACTGTTTTAATAAAAAAATAAAAAGTCATCAAAGTAGCGAAAACACCAATAGTTTCGTTATCAAAAAATCCTGCCGTTGTTCGTTGCATGAAACCCGGGTTAAAAGCTAAAAAAAAAGCAGCGACTAATCCGCATCTTCTATCGAGCGCTTCTTTACCTACGAGATAAATTGCATAAACAGATGCACCTCCCATAATAGCTGGGAAGAAGTAGCATATATCATATAAAGAGATTGGAATTCCTATAGAATTCACTATTTGATAAATTCCTACTACAGTAAAAGTCAGTCCAGGTCTAAGGGCCCCCCGGTTAACTCCTTCAGGAAACCAACTTTTTATATCGAGCCAATTAAAGTATTCAAATACAGAATTCGTTGATAAATATTCTGCGTTGTAGTATTGTATCCACGGGTCAAATGCTTTAATAAGGTAATTACCATTGATAATCGGTGTGAGTCTTATTACAATGGCTAAAACAATAACCAAAAAGAGAGCTAAGAAAAACACGATGTTAAATGTTTTTATTGTCACGCTTGCTCTTGCGCGATCTTTGAGATTTTTTAGAGATGAGTAAATGAAGGACATATTTTTTCGTTTATATTATTGTTTAACGGTATAATAGTTATGAAATTTAAAAGATTTTAAAACATTAAAAGATTGTTTTTTAGCAAATTAATTGGTCTTGATATTATAACACGAAATTCAATTATTCTAAAAATCCTATTACAACATAAAATTATTAAAATTTTAATTATGTAATTAATAGGAATGGAAAAAACGAGGTATATTTTTAAATTCTATTATATTGGATCAAAAAAATATTACGGTTCTCAACGCCAACCAGAATATCCAACTATTGAAAATTGTCTATTGAGCGCCTTAAGGGAGAGAAAATATATAAAGGATGATAAGAAATCGGGTTTTGAAGTCGCAAGCAGAACCGATAAATGTGTTTCAGCCCGAGGATCTACTTTTTCTTTTGTTACTGAAAAAAATCCTATTTTAATGGAGATTAATACAGCTCTCCCAAAAAACATTGGAATCTGGGGGTATTCCGAAGTTTCACGAGATTTTTTATCAAGATACAATGCATTGTATAGACATTACAAGTATATAGCTCCCTGTTCAACTATCTTTCATAGAAAGAAAACCTCAAATAATCTAAACGAAATGATTAGAGGGTGTAAATTATTTGAGGGAAGACACGATTTTAGTAACTTTTCCAAACAAGAGAAGAACAATGAAAAAACTATCAGAGATATTATGTTAGCATCCCTGACTTTAGACGGAGATTTCTTAATTTTCGATTTCAAGAGTAGAGCTTTTTTAAGACAACAAATTAGAAGGATGGTTGCAAAGATCTTTGAACTTGGTTTGGAAAAAATTACTTTTGAAGAGTTTTTAGATTTATTTAATCCCTCCAGAACCTACTCGTATCAACCCGCTGATCCCTCAGGATTAATATTGTGGGATATAAATTATGGAAAAAAGATACAATTCACGATTGATGCCAAATCAAAAGAGAGAATGAATAAATTCTTTCTGCAACAGGAAATAAAATTTTCGACCAAACAGAAATTATTTAGTCTCATACAGCATAACAATATTAGCGAGAAGGGCTTGTAATTGAATTTCTTCAGTACCTCCTTGACTTAATCGGTACTCGAACTCCGCAAGGATTTTCGTTAATTCTATTTTTACATCTTCCGATATATCCAAGTCGTAAATTTCTCGATGTATGTTCTTAATGATATTTACGCCTGACAATCCATACTCTCTTGTTATATCATTTAACAATTTTAGTGAAAGTTGTAATTGCCCGTTAAGAGCAGTTTTAAGAATTTCTCTGATCCGTTCTGGTGGGACTTCTCCAGCAACCCGGAATACCACCTCTTGATCTATTTTTTTAGATATTGTTCCGCATGATTGTAGATAATTTATAGCTCTACGACAATCTCCTTTAGATACGTCAACCAAAGCATTTAAACCATCAGAACTAACGCTTATATTCTCTTTATTTGCAACGAATTTGACACGGATTTTTATATCGTCGTTACTCAAAGAGGAAAAACGGAAAACCACGCATCTAGATTGAATAGGAGGAATAATTTTATTAGAATAGTTGCAAATTAATATCATCCTACAGTTGCGTGTATATTTTTCCATTGTTCTCCTTAAAGCCTGTTGGGCAGGTGCGGTCATATTATCTGCTTCATCTAAGATTAGAATTTTAAAAGGTATATAGGAAGGAGGTTTGGCTTTGGCAAAATCTTTGATATATGTTCTTATAACATCGATACCTCTAGCGTCGCTAGCGTTCAGTTCGAGAAAAGTAGTATTATTTCTCTTTTTGCTACCATACAATTCTTTTACAATAGCTAAAGCAGAAGTTGTTTTACCAGTTCCAGCGGGACCAGCGAATATAAGGTGTGGCATTGATTTATCCTTTACGAATTGCTTCAGCCGTCTAACAATTCCGTCTTGGTTAACCACATCATCTAATAAGCGAGGTCTGTATTTTTCCACCCATGGTTTGTTCTCAGCTGACAATGTAACACCAAATATAAATAGATTTACTAATATTAAATTAAAAAATACTATTAAGAATTAAAGTTTCTTTACTTATTATAATTATACAACTTTAAAAAATGAACAAAGAAACGATAAAATGACAGATTATAAAATCACGAAAATTAAATCTCGATGGATTTTAGATTCACGAGGAAATCCCACTGTTGAGTCGGATGTTTTTGCGGGAAAAGTATACGCAAGGGCTGCAGTTCCTTCAGGAGCATCAACAGGAGTTATGGAAGCTTTAGAATTACGAGATGGAGGAGAAGCTTTCTTAGGTAAACACGTTACTAATGCAGTATCAAATGTAAACACAATTATTGGTAAAAAACTTCAAGGTTTTGATGTTCGAGAACAAAACAATATCGATGAGAAGATGATTGCAATTGATGGGACAGAAAACAAAAGCAACTTAGGTGCCAACGCAATACTCTCAGTGTCTTTAGCTGTTGCAAAGTTAGCTGCGCTTCTATCTGAGAAACCGTTATATCAATATCTCTACGAATTAGCATATGGAAAATCCAGGGAAGACTTCTTATTACCTATACCATCATGTAATATAATTAACGGGGGAGAACACGCTGGAAATAACCTAGCTATACAAGAATTTATGGTATTACCTATAGGTGCTGATTCATTTTCAAACGCAATACAACATGTCGTGGAAGTTTATCAAAACTTAAAGAAACTACTGAAACAAAATTATGGCCCCTCCGCAATTAATGTAGGAGATGAAGGTGGATTCGCTCCAAATTTATCAACTACTAAGGAGGCAGTAGATATAATCATTGAAGCTATCGAAGCGGCGGGTTTTTTGATAGGGGCCGATTTCGTACTTGGAATGGACGCAGCAGCAAGTGAATTTTACGAAGATGGAACATATAATATTGACGGGAAAAAGCTCACTAATGAGGGTCTAATGGAGTATTACTTAGATTTATTGCACGATTACCCATTTAAATCTATT
Organism: Promethearchaeota archaeon; assembly: GCA_019894655.1. The sequence goes on from JAGXNZ010000198.1 coordinate 3,691, forward strand.
GAAGATCCGTTTGATGAGAAAGATTTTAGATCTTTTTCAAAACTAACAGCTAAGGTTGATAGATCGATTCAAATTGTTGACGACGATCTTACTGTTACGAATATAAAAATATTGAAAAAAGCGATAGATGAAAAAGCAGGCAGTGCGCTATTACTTAAAGTTAATCAAATAGGGTCTCTAACAGAAGCAATAAAAGCTGCTAAAATGGCATTTAACAATGGATTCAATGTAATGGTATCGCACCGTTCTGGGGAGACAGAAGACAGTTTCATTGCTGATTTAGCTACAGGTCTTTGTACAGGACAAATAAAATCAGGTGCCACATGTAGGAGCGATAGAACAAGTAAATTTAATCAACTACTCCGCATAGAAGAAGAATTAGGTCCTAAAGCAAAATACCCTAAAAATTTTGATTCGTGGAAAAGTTACATGTAATTTTTCTTAACTCCCTCTTTTTCTTTTAAATCTGTAAATATTTACATTAATTGATTTAGTTTTTTGTTTGTGAAACTCATATGTCTTATCAAGGTTCAATTGATAAGGAAATACATAATCGATTTCCCAATTATATTTTTTTATGTAGGTTAAGATAAATTGGTGCACGTTTGGATTTGCTAGATGTATCGAATATACAACATGTGAGATGTTAAACGCTTTCGCTAAAAAAAAGCGATCAGCAGTTTTTTTTTGGACCCCAAAAGGTGGATTCATAATTGTAGTGATGTGGAAATCCTCGGGATTTACATTTCGAAAAAGTTCAAGGTAATTTATATCAGAACATATCGGGGAGATAACAGACTCTAAACCATATTTATTGATGTTTCTTTTTAATACTTTTAAAGCGCAGAAATCTATATCTACACTTAAAACATAATTTGCTTGGAGATACGCAGAAGCTATTGATAATCTTCCAGTTCCAGCTCCTAAATCCAAAATCAACCGGTTTTTAATATCGTTAAATTCGACTCCTGCGAAGAAAACAATGTCGACAGCACTCTTGGCATCAATGCAATATTGTTCTAACTTAATATTAGGATTCGAAAATCCTTCCGTTTGCTGAAGTAAAGATATCAAATCTCTTTTGTTTATCTTAATCGCCTAAAATTTGTAACCCGTAATTTATTTTATGAAAAATTATGAAAAAATTTAATTATTTTCATTAATAATAATTAAATAGAGAAATTAAAAGATTTTTGTTGAAAATAATGAAAGAATCTGCGAAAAATAATGAAATAGCTCTTACGGGTCAATATTTAGGCGTTGTGGAAGAATTCTTACCTGATAAAAGGTCTACTTACGTAAAAGATGGTCAGATTTTTGCCACTAAAGCAGGAATAGTCAGTATCAATGAAGAACGAAGAGCTATAGAGATTAAAAGTCACCAAGACGAAGATCGAAAAACGGTAAAAATTAACGATATTATAATAGGAACAATACGATTTCTAAGACTTTATTCCGTTGGTATTAATTTTGCTACGATCAATAATAAAATACACTTTAATAGTTCGTATTTTGGCAATATCCATGTATCGCATATATCCCATAAATTTATTGAAAAAATCGCGGATGCATTTCAAATTACCGATATTGTCAGAGCTAAAGTAATTAAGCTAGAACAAAATGAATTCAGCTTGAGCACAGCAGATAACGATCTAGGCGTTATTCATGCTGATTGTAGCATATGTGGATCGCCTCTTGATAAAATAGAACAAAATAAGTTAAGATGTTCTCGGTGTGGAAATACTGAAAATAAGAAACTAGCTAGCGATTATGGAAGCGTTTCTGAAAGTCTAAGATACTAAATCGGTTAACTACTTTTTAACACGTATTTAGATTAATAGAAATAATGAAAAAGAGGATATATTTTGAGTAAGCGTGGAGGTAGAAAAGTTATTAATTTCTATAATTCAAGCGGAGAGTTAGCAAATATTGTTAAATTTCTTGAAGAAGTTCAAAAAAAAATAAATTATCTTAATCTAAATTGTAAAGTGGATGGAAAAGTAATTAAAATCACATTATTTGGACCAAGAGATCTTCAATATTTAG
>JAGXNZ010000199.1 GCA_019894655.1 Promethearchaeota archaeon
AAGGGGAATTACTGAATATTTGCTCCTTCTTTACTCAAGATTTCAAAGAGTTCCTTTTTTACCCTCAGGAATGATGAAGACTTCCAAAACTTCATTTTTGGGTAAATGAAAGTCATAAAAAACTCAGGATTTAACTTATAAGTTTCTCTTACAATATCTAAATAATCGGAGTCAATAATTTGCTGATATTCCTCACTTACACGTAAACTTAAACTTTTTAAAAAGGGTACAAGTATAAACCTTACTGGATTCTCCTTTTGAAGTTCCTCTTTAATGAATACTAAAATTTGATTAGCATCTTTACACAAAATTCCATAGAGAAATTTTATTTGTTCTTTTTCAGTATACGGTAGTGTTATTGTAATATTTCTCAATAATTTTGAATATCGAATACCCTTTTTTAGTCCAATATTGCCTTCAATCACATTGTATTTTATACGATAGTCTTTTTTCTTTAATCCTTGATGATTTTTAATTTTGAATTGATATCCATAACAAGGTAATTCTTGATTTGTAGAGCCGTTAATAATAGTAGATTTACCTGCTCCCCCCGTCAGGGGTAAACTAACCAAATCTAATAGAGTTGGACCCCTTCCGTGTGATTTAAGTGCTCCATGAGCGATAATTCTATAATTAGTTACATAAATCCTTCCGCCCACCCACACCCCCACATCAACACTCTTCTGTTCTATCTCCCCTACACCTTCAAAAAGTATTTGTTCTCCATCATACAAGCATAATTTTTCAAGTATGTATTTTTCCATTTCACTTTTATTTATTTTTTTATAAAATCTCCCGTTTCCATAAATGGACTTCATAAAATACTCAGGATTTAATTTGAAAGTTTCTCCAACGATATCATAAAATTCTGAATTAAAAAGCGATTGATACTCTTCTCTAGTCCGTAGATCATGTAAATGGGTTATAATACGAGTACTATTTGGGTATGGTTTTAACATTTCTTCCTTAATATTATTCACTATTTGATTGACGCCACTCTGTTGATTTAGTTCACCCATTTTACTTTTCCCCTTATTTTATTTGGTATCAATTTTAATTATTGGTACCGATCAAATTTAAATTGTTTCTTTTTGAATATAAAGATTACACTGAAAGCAACCAGTAAATAATTATATTTATTAGTAAATTCCTTTGAAAGTTAAAATACTATTATAACTATAAGGTTAAATAAGAAAAGGTTAGATATCATATACTATGCGTGATATAATATTAAATAAAAAAGACCTGGATAGTAAAACTCCAGGTTATAACTTAATATCTCTTTTTGCTTCTCTTATTTTGTATCCCAAAACCCAACCCAATAATTATTAAACCTATTATAAATGGAGCACCTGCTAATTCCCATAATGCTTCTATTATTTGCGACGAATACGATGGGGGTAGGGACGATCCATATGATATCATCATTAAAAAAAGTTGTTGGTAGAAAGCTATAACACTCAATAAAAGAAAACCAATTAGAGTGCTTCCAATTATAATTAAAACGTCGCTGATTTTCATTCCCCCTACTATTCTTGGTTCAGTAGTTGTTTTTACGATTTCTCTTATCGGTTCTGTGCGTTGGACTTCTTTATATTCTAATGGTTCAACTTGTTTAATTAACGGTTTATTTGTTACTGTTTTAGCTTCTGTGTGTCCTAAAGGTTTTACCTGTTTTACCATATCTTATTATCACTTCCTCTATTAGTACTTTTATTATTATTTCTCCGATTAAAATTATTTTTTTTCTTATTTATCAATTATAAGTATTGTTAGTGATCAAAATACTTTTGATTTTAATTGAATATAAATGTTACACTGAAATTAACCAGTATTATCTTATTTTTACCGGTAGATTTCTTTGAAAGTTAAAAAATGATTAAGAGATCACTTTTGATTTAACAAATAATTAGGTTATTTTCTTAGTCGACAAAATGGTGTTTTGCCAGTCTTAACTTGGTAAAGCGATTTCTTTTTCGTGCTTGTCAATGTTGGAGTTGAAACCGTTAAATAGGGCTACATTACTCTCCCAATTTTGAGGTAACTTCCTCGAATATTTATCGTAAAAAGAATGGGTTAACGATTCAAAATGGGCGTTAGCGGTTTTATTTTTAAGGCTCGTAGGTGATATCCCTATAAAGAAAAATGGTTCAATTTTAGAGAAATGGAGCCGATATTCATTCATCGAAACTTTTTGCATATCTCTTTCGAAACAAATGTTATACAGCGAATTTATTGCATGAAAATAAGCACCAATAAGCTGATCGTCACATTTTAAGAGATTAAAGTGGCTAAAGATCACCTTGCCTCCTTGCGCTAGAACAAAAAAATCGAGCAATTCGTTTTTTACAGTCATTACAAACAATACTATCGGATTTTTTGTCTTTATTAAATGATGTAATATCGATAGAATGCGGGAATATCTCGCTAATATACAATGAATAAATAAAGTAGTTTTTGTTTGCTTAAAGCGTTCAAAAAAGTAGAAATTAAAATAATAATTCAAATGAAACTCTTTTTAATCGACCTTCACGTGCTTAGACCTAAAAATCCTAAGACAATCTCTAAGAATTAAATCGGGAACTTCGATTGAATTTAATGTTTTTGCATTAAGTGGTTTATTTTTATCAACTTCATTATTTATTTTGAAATCTTGTTCCCCCCTAAATTTTGGAGATGATTTTTCCATAATAAGTGTATTGGCTCTTCGAAGATAAAAGAGGGGACTACATTAAATTAACGATTTATAAGGGTAAATTATTAGTACACTCATTTATTTTTTAATGTGAAAATTATATTCTTAATTTTAAAAAAGAAGTTAGATTAAAATGAATATAAGTGATGCTAAAAAGCTATTAGGTGGAGAATTTAGTTATATCTTCGATAATTTTGATCCTGTCCTTAAAGAATTAAAATTGGAGAAAAACTCAAAAATTTTAGACATCGGTACTGGAGAAGGTAGAATGGCAATAACTCTCGCATTAAATAACTATTACGTGGTAACTGGTGAATTAGAGAGCGATGAATCAGAATACGCTAAAAGAAATTGGTTGGAATCGGCTAAAAAAGTTGAAGTAGATCACTTAATTACTTATACTCCTTTTAATGCCGAGAAAATGCCATTTGAAGATGGATCGTTTGATATGGTTTTTATTGCTGGATCTCTTCATCACATTGAAAATCATCAAGCAGCCTATGATGAAAGCGTTAGAGTGACAAAACCCAACGGCAAAATTTGTATTTTCGAACCAAATCTTCGAGCGATAGGAATCATAAAGGAAAATAAATTCCCAGATCATCCAGATGCGGTTGATCCAAGAGATTTTAACCACATTCATAAGTTATCTTTAGAAATTAAGAAAACTTCGTTTTACGATGCCTACATATTTCAAAAAGTAGAATAAATCCAAATTGATAACTTTTCTTTGGCTATCCTCTCTTAATTAGGTATTGATAAATAACTCTCATATAAGAATAGTCTTTTTTGGAGACAACTTTAAGATAATTTAATATATTAAATAATAAATTTAAACCATACTTATCACCGTAAATGCCAATAATTAAGTAAAGTGTTTTTTGATTTCGACTCATTTTTTTTATTTTTTTTACTTCCGTTTCAATGACGCTATAATTGTTTAAAAATTGTGTAATTTCAGCTAAGCATGAACTTCTTACGTTATTATCGTAAAAACTGGCTAGGTTAAATCCTATATTTTTAAAAGTTTTGATTTTTAGAGAGGGGATAAGAGACGGTATAAAACTTTTTTTCGTTAATGACCTATAGTAGAACTGGAATCCCGATTTAGAGTATTTCAATTCGTATTGATTCGCAAAGTGAGCGGGATAAACCGGGCTATGGACACCAGATTTAATCATATTAATGTAATACACGCGTCCACGATATACTAAATGGCACCATTTTTCAAAACCTAATATCCTTACATTCGCTTCAATTTTCGGGAAACGTTCAAACGAACTACCGTTAAAGACCCATAAGACAAAACAATTATTCTCGTTGTATTCTTTAGTGCGTTGTATTAAATCCTTAACAAGTATCATAGAATGTTGGATTTCTATAACAATTTTTTTACCGGTGCTTAATTTACAATAAATATCAGCAATTCGGTCACCGATAGGATATTCTTTCTTTAAAACATCAATTTTGTTGTCAAGGGGGAGATAAGTGTAAAAGTGCTCTTTTATTCGAAGATGTTCAAATGACTCAGCTTCTTTTTTTTTAGGTTTTATCATATTTCTAACGCTTAGAACCACAATACAATTAAAAAACATATTTTTAAACCCTAGAGTTTTCTTAAAACGACATAAACTAACTCCTCTTACAAAAAAAAGAAAATTACTTTACTCCAAAGCGGATATTTTTTATTTAAATATATAGACAAAATAAGTGATTTATGATTGTCTCAGAACTTACGAAAAAGAAAAGCACTCTTAGTTATATTAATTGTGTGCTATGCCGTAATGATACCAAATTAGGCGTAAAGATTAAGAAAATTGGAAACTCTTTTGGAGCCGTATGTGAGGAATGCGCGAAAACATTTAAAGATGAAGAAATCGAATTAATGCATAACATGTTCACAGCCTTCGGAGGTTATTACAATTCAATGAGTAATTCAAAAGAAACATCGTATTCAAAACTTGAGGAGATTGCGAAGGATTATACCGAAAAAAACAAAGACATTAATAACATCGAAAACGACATTAAAACGCTCCATTCCGCATTTCTCTACGGAATTAGCCCGCAACAGCTCGTAAAGGGATTGAAGCTATTAGTTGATTAACTCATTCGTTTGAAGGAAATGTTTATTAGTTCAAGCAGTATAAATAAATTAAAAACCACATAATTAATAAACCTCAATTGAATCCTGAAACCTTTAATACATTAGAAACAAAAAGACTCTTAATCAAGCAAATTGATC
>JAGXNZ010000200.1 GCA_019894655.1 Promethearchaeota archaeon
AGATACTACTTATTAATACAGTTAACAACATAAATTCTGTATAAGTTATTGCCTCACCTAATAAATCAGCACCAACGGTTTTTGCTACAAACGCAAAGCTAAAGGAGAACATCCCTACTCCAACTGCCAAACCACCAATTAGTAAGGCTACTTTGAATTTAATAACTCCAGCACCTACTAATGTGGATAGAGTTTCATCATTTGCGCCTATTGAAAATGCGAGGGCGATTGCTAAGACAATTAAAATAACTACTACAATAGAAATTATGTCAACTGCCATGTTAAATCAGTTTTTTAATCAAAGATTAAATATTTTGTTGCTAAAAATTGAATATACTCAGAAAAACTTTTAATGTGGTCAGCCAACAGCATAATATCTTCTATTAGTTCTTTCAAGTAAAGGAAGGTTCTTGATAGGTAATCCATGTCATAATTATACAAACGGTTGAGTAATTGCCACTCTTCTTTTCTCATTTTTCGCCTTTCATCTTTCACATCTTCACAAATATCCTGAGCTTTACTCAAATCCGAGCCAATACTTTTTATTGCTTCCCTTAAACTATTAGAAATCGATTTTAATGATTTTAAAACGGCCATGAGTTGATATTTAAATTCATCATCTGGAAACACAACCTTGTAGAGAAGCATTTTATTGGCGATAAATTCTCCAATATTTTTGATATCATTAATTTTTGTGAAGAGTTTTAACCTATCTGTTTTTGAGAACATCAATTTAGATTTGAAGATTTTTGCTTCAAAAGCTTTCTTGATTTGCACCTCGGTATTTGTCTCTATTACGTAATTTAAATTTTTCGTGAAATTTTCAAAATTTTCCTCAACCAGAAACTCTATGCCTTCAATTAACTTCAAATTTTGTTCATTTATATTATCTACAAATAAGTGCGTTAATTCGTCGATATTAAGCTTCTTTAAATCTTTCTCATCTAGCTCCTTCAAAATGTCCTCAACTTTTTAGGATTCTTTATATGAATAGTAATATCTCGGGTAAATTTAACTTTTCTATATAATAACCTAAAAATACATATTTAGTATAATAGAAAACTTTTAGCCTTATTTGACATAAATGCTACGATTTTTGCTACTTACTCATAATGAGTAATGTTCAGAAATTCTACTTCTTTCGCTGTTACCATTGTGGAGAATGGTTTTATAGCAATAAAATGATAAAAACGAAAAAATGTTGGAAGTGTAGTAGATCTTTTCAGTTTAAAAACTCATTTAAGGTTATAAGAACAGTAACTTTAAAGGATGCTATTAAAATAATCAAGAATTTAAAAATAAAAGGAGAAAAAGGAACTCTTTTTAAATTTCTAGATTATGGAAAAAATTTGAATTAAAAAATCTTACTAAAGAAAAAAATTATTTAAACCCCTATTCTTCACTCTACTAAGACTCTTATTATTATTTATCAAGTAGTTTTAAGCTTACATTGTGATTTGACGAGTTTTATGGAGAAAGATGATGAATTAACCCTATTTGACAATGCTTTCGTTGCAGATTTGATACAAGAGGCGGGACATAAAGTCGAATATTGGGATATTAGAGCAGCGGTCAGTGAAGGGACGGCTTTAGATTTCACAGATCAAAGGAGCACGGAGATTTCTTCTTATGAGATGACGAATTGTGGAATAAGAGCTTTTATAAATGGAGGATGGGGTTTTAGCGTTCTCAAGGATCTTAACAAGAATAGTATTAAATCTAGCTTCTTAAAATCAATTAAGCTAGCGAAATTAACACAATCTTTATTAAAAAATGAGTTTAAAATAATTGAAAGGGATCCAGTAGAGAAAAACTTCAAAATTGATAGTAAATTACCCTTATCGGATGTAAATATTGAAGAAAAAATAAAATTAGTAAAAATTCATGAAAAAATTGCAGCAAGTTCTTCCAAGTTAATAACAAATACGCGAACCATTTATATGGATGGCGTTAGCAATTACATCTTTATTAATTCCTTCGGAAGTAAAATTAAACAAAATCTTTCATATTTACGATTGCTGAACATGGTATATTCTCGAAAAGCAGGAATAACTCAGAGATCCATTAATTCTGTAGGAGGTTTAGGTGGATTTGAGATATCATCAACAGAAAAAGCAGAAAAACTTAGCGAAAAAACAGCACAGGAATCGATTGAATTACTAGATGCGAAATCTCCAATAGGTGGACAATTTACTATTATTGCTGATCCTAAACTAGCCGGAACCTTAATTCACGAAGCTCTTGGACATGCCTGTGAAGCCGATTTGGTTTTAAGTAAGGAAAGTATTTTGAAAGAAAAAATGGGTAAAAAGATCGCTTTATCGGATATCAGTGTAATCGATGATCCTTCAATGGGACAAGGTAAAAAACTTGGGCTCCCTTATGAGATATTTGGGAGCTATTTTATAGATGACGAAGGAATTCCATCCCAAAAAACAATTGTCATTGAAAATGGAGTACTAAAAAACTACTTGCATAATTTAGAAACATCATCAAGAATGAATTTGCCCCCAAACGGTCACGGGAGGGCTTCCTCTAGTTCTGCTAAACCTCAAGTCCGAATGGGGTTCACTTACATTGAACCAAAAGATTGGAACATCGAAGAATTAATACAAGACACAAAAAATGGAATTCTTTGCAAAGACTTTTTATACGGTTATACTAATCCGACTACTGGAAACTTCCAATTTAAGTGCAAGTTCTCTTATAAAATCGAAAACGGAGAAAAAAAAGAATTAATGAGGGATGTTGCGTTATCGGGAATGATTCTAGAGGCTTTAAAAAAAATATCTGCAGTAGGTGATAAAAAGTCCTTCGGTTTTTCATCGGGAATTTGTGGCAAGGGTGGCCAAAGCGTTAGAGTTTGCGATGGTGGTCCATATATCAGAGTTGACGACATCACAGTGGGAGGATTGAATTAAATGTATGAGGATTTAGATATATCTGAACTTGCTAATTTTGCTATAAAAATTGCAGACAAAAATTATCCAAATTATAAATGTGCTGAAATTTTTGTAGGAAAAAGTGAATATCTTAATATAGAAGTAGAGGAAAATTCGGTAAAATATAGCGAAATCGGGAGAAATCATGGAATTTCAATTAGAATTTATCAAACGAATGGCTCCCTTGGATTCGCATTTACAAATAAAATGAATAAGAAGGTTGTAGAAAAAATTGTTAAAAATGCCATCAAAATGATGCGTGTTGGAACTCCTGATCCAAACTTTAAAAATTTACCTGGAAAATTAAAAAAATATACAAAGGTTGAAGATTTATATGATAAAAGCATAGAGAGCTTATCAATTGAAGATGCAATAGAAAATGTTAAAGACTTGATTAAAGTTTGTACTGAAGATGATCAAGCAATATCGCAATCTGGGGATTTTACAGCTAATAGCAATCTTTCTTATATTTTCAACTCGAATGGGATTGAGGTAAGTGGAGAGGAGACATTATTCAATATCTCGTCAAATATGATAGTGAAAGATGCTATTAATGGAGAAGCTTCAAACGGATACGAATCTCAAATGAAAAGAAAACTAATTAACATTGAAGGGACAAAAGCTGCAGAGGAAGCGCTTAAAAATGCTAAGAATAATCTACATAGAAAAAAGATCAAAACAAAAAAAATGCCGGTGATACTTTCTCCTAAGGGGACAATAAATCTAATATTAAATCCAATCGCATCTGCAATTAATGCAGAGATGTACCAATATAAACGAAGTTTTTTAGTTGGCAAACTTGGAAAAAAGATCGGTTCAGATTCGATGAATATAGATGATAACGCTACAATTAATGGTAGAGTTGGTTCTAATATTTTTGATGGCGAAGGTTTTCCTTGTAAAAATAAAAAAATTATAGAAAATGGACAATTTCTGCAATCAGGATTGTTGCACAACAGTTATACTGCCGGAAAGGAGGGAGTTGAAAGCACTGGAAATGCGTCAAGAAGTTCATTTAGCTCCATTCCATCAATAGGAATATCGAATTTAATTTTTCAACCGGGAACGGCACAAAAAGATGAATTAATAAAAAATGTAAAAGAAGGTATATTGTTAAACTCAACCGCAGATTCTCCAAATATTGCAACTGGTGATTTTTCAGGTTTGATTTCACAAGGGAATTTGATACAAAACGGAGAAATAAAACATGCTTTAAATGAAACTATGTTCGGTATAAATTTATTAGAATTATATGAAAACATTACTTCAATATCAAAGGAATATAAGATTTACGGACCTTTCTCCGCGCCGTATGTAAAAATTGATAATGTTCAAATAATAGGAGCACAGAGTTTAAAAAATTGAACAATTCTAAGTAGCAATTTTTATAAATTATTAGAAATTTCTAAGGTGGATTAGTAAGGAATTCAAAAATTATTTTACAATATTTTTTAAACAAAATATCTCTGTTAATTATTGTCTTCGAAGAAGATCCAAATGACAACAAATAATAATCCCAGAAACAATGATTTAAATAATTTATTTTAAAATGTAATAATTACTCTAATACCAATAATTTAAGGATCAAAAAAATGGATAAAATTTTAATCATTGACCAAGATTATTCAATAATATTCTCTAGAGGATTAATTGCCAATAGTTTACTA
>JAGXNZ010000201.1 GCA_019894655.1 Promethearchaeota archaeon
AAGTAATTGACACTACAGGGGCAGGGGATGGATACCGCGCTGGGCTTCTATCTGGATTGATTCTTAAAATGAGTCTGAAAAATGCTTGTCGTTTAGGTTCAACTGTAGGCTCTTTTGTTGTAGAAACAAGTGGTGCTCAAACACAAGTATATGACATTGCAAGCGTGCGAAAGCGATTTTTACATACTTATGGAGAATTACCTCAAGAATTAGAAAGATTGTAGTACTACAAAAACAATATCTTACTTATTTTTAAAAATCCTTCCTATGTAAAATGATATCTACATATTACAAAAGAAAATATAATTCGAGTACGCATTTTTTACCTAAGCACGGTGGGATTTAATTTCCATATTATAATACTCCCGAAAAAAATATATGTGCGATTTGCCATAACAAAAAACTAAGATTCTCATCTAATTTAAAAATAAATTCTAAGGTTATATACTTAAGAAAATGGTTTAACAATAATGAACATGTCAAATAATAGCGAAGACTGTGAACTTGATTATTATCTAAGCATTATTGACTTCTATCAAAATCAAAACACAGATAGAGAAACAACAGAAATTTGGAGAAACAAATCGTTTATCGAATTAATGAAAGTTTTGAAGCGAACCAGAAATAAGAAGTTTGTAAAAAATGCTATTATCCTTATTCTGTCTCTTTTTGATCAAACGCCTCCAGATAGTTATACTAACAGGGGAATTCAAGTAAACTCATTAACAAATGGAGATAAACTCTTTTACGTTAACATACTCAAATCAGAATTTATCAATGACATTCCTAACTAAGTAAAGGATAGAATAATTGTATAATTTAGTATCCAAATCATTATTTTTAGGTTAAAGCTTGTTAGTAAAAAGCCCTATTCTTTAACTCTTTCTTCTAACTTAAAACTTAAATTTATTAATTTTGGTTTTTATAAATTTTATAATTATTTTTTTTAACAACAGGGGATAGTATGAAAAAATTTTCTGATAATTCACTTTTAAAAAAAGGCTCAATTCTAAGAATAACAAGTCTTATTATCTTATTAGCAGTATTTCTTTCGAGTAGTTTTCTTATTCCAAATTCCAATAATATTACAGAAATAGACAGAGAATTTAATGAATTCTCCCAATTACCTTTACTTGCCAATACTGATCCAATTATTTTTGAGGGAAATGAAAATGCATTGAATATTACCGATTGTGGTAATTTATATAAGGATGATCAACAAGTTGAAGTAACTAATCAAGAAGCTGTAAATCTAACTTATTATTTAGATGATGTTCATGACTGGGAAGTTTCTAAAGTTTCAACTGAAATTACTAATATACAAGATACTATAGAATGGGTAAATAATAGTGATTTTCTTCCAGTTACTATTTATAAAGTATATGAAACTCACGAAAGTGCCCATGATTATTTACAAAATCGGAATAAAGGTAATACTCTTGATACTATATCTCAATCAGGAGCTATTGCGATGAGAGTTCATTTTACTCAATTATCATATGAAAATGGATGGGATTATTTCTATATAGAAGATGAAAATGATTTTATTCAATTCACCCATACTGGCTTAAATTATTTGGATTTTTATTCACCTTGGATTAGAGGTGGAGAGTTAAATTGTTACTATGAATCAGATAATTTATACAATTATTATGGTTATCAAATTGACTACTATGAATTTGTAAATTCAAGTTCAAATTACGATATAAATTCCTATTCTTGGGGTTTTAATAATATTTCCTTAACTCAGACTAATTATGGTGCTGGTCAAGCTGGAAATGTTAGTGCAATGTTTACATCCTTAAACGCGGATTTATATACTCTTGATCCCCCTGATCCGCCGGATCCATATGATGTTACTTATTTTGAAGATGATTTTTCCGAAATTTATCAAAACATAACTATTCCTCGTGGTCAAATCATTGACGGTTATATATCTTTTAACTACTACGCAGAATTTGCTATGGATTCTAATGAAAATTTTATATATCTTGAGATAAATAATAAAAAGGTCTATTCTAAAGGTCTGCGCGATATAAATGATGCCGGAAAAAATACATGGCTTAGTACTGGGTTAATTAATATGGCTCTATGGGTTAATACTTCAAATATTTTTGATAATATACTAATAGATAATGTATTCAATATATCAGTTGGGATAATGAGCGGTGCAACTATAACTTATTCTGGATTTGAAGACCAATATCAGCAAGTTTTTTGGTTTGATAATGTTTCATTGGTTTTAACTACTCTTGCAAATTCAAGCCAAAGTGATATCAATCTTAGATTGAATAATTATGCTCTTAATCAGGGAACGGGTTGGGCTGATTCTTTTTTAAATTTAACAGGTATTTGGGATTCAAATCCATTAATTTTAACAGTTACTACAAATTCACCCTCCTTATCATTTGATCTTGATACTTCTCTCTATGGATATCATGAAACCAAATCACGAGTAGGACAAACTACTCTAGAAGGCCTTTCATACGAAATTTTAGAAAATGGTACTATAATTTGGGAGTTTTCTCACAATTTATATATACCAGCGCAATATTCAGACTTTGAATTCACCATTCATAAACCTGAAAATTGGAACTTTATTTCAGTTCTAGATCCTACGTTACAATCTCGTCCATATGAAAATGGAGGAGAGGGAGACTCAATTTTGCATATAAGCAAGGAAAATGCACTGTTTCCTGGCTGGTGGGCTTTTAAAGCAACCTCTCCTAATTATTTGAATCTCACTAATACAAAATTATCAAATCAGGGACCTTTTACAACAGGTGAATCTACTAGAATTTCAACACAGGTAAATAATAGCAATGAAATTCTTAGCAATCTTGAATCAACACAAGTAAACTTAACAATATTTGATCCCGAAGGAAATCAGTGGTATTCAGAAGTTAGTTCACCTTTAGTAAATGGAACTGTTTTCTTTTCAGAACTCACTTTTTCTGCCTTAAATACGACAGGTGGTCAATTCGATTATACTTTATTCTGGAGTAACGGAACAGCGTTAGGTGGGATTAAATCTAACTTTATTGTAAACCATCAGAGCCAAATTAAGTTGTTAAAACCTAACGATGCGAAGAGCGACCTAATCGCCGATGGTTTTGTGGGAGATATCATTCCTGTAAGAATTATTTTGACTGATCCAGAAAATAATTTATCAATTTCAGATGCAATTATTTCCTACAATTGGACCGGGGGATCCACTCTTAACTTTACTGAAGCCGCTATTGGTGTTTATGAAACGATTCTCGATACCGCTGATTTATCTTCAAGAGGATTGTACGAGATTCTAATAAGCTCATCTAAATTAGGATTCCTTGAAAGTAACCTTACGCTGAAAATAAATTTAGGGGAAGAAACTAACTTACAAAGACTTGAATCCGAATATAATATAGAATTGCATGCAAATAGTTCTATTAAATTTAAATTTACAGACTTTAGTGGGGATGGCATTGATGGAGCTGATGTAAATATCAGCATCAGTAACTCATCACTATATTCTATAACGAATAGCGGAAATGGAATCTACGATATTGAGTTTAGTACGTCATATATCGAACAAATTGGCTATTATCAGTTAAATTTTACGTTTTCAGCAATTGGATACGAACCACAATACTACAACTACGAATTTCAGATAATAGAACAGTCAGTTTCTATTTCAGTGTTTCTCAGCTCATTAAATATTATAGAGGACTCCCTTTTGGAATTCACATATTTTGATTTTATCAACATTTCTACAAAAGTTAAATCGAATATTGATGATGCCTATATCTTAGGGGGAAATATTACGTGGGTTAGCGAATTGTACGAATCAAATTTTAGTGCATTTGCAGATTACTGGTACAATTTTTCTATGCAATGCTTACCAGAATATTTCTCATCTGTAATCAATAATGTAGTATTAAAATTTCAACATCCAAACTATAGAACAGAAACATTTGGGTTTGAATTACAACTAAACCGGATTGAATTTGATGTCGATATAGTTGGGCATGAAGATGCAAATCCAACGGTTAAAACAGATATAGGAAGTAATCTTAATCTTCAAATAGAACTTTTAGATTTTGAAACTAATCAATCTATAGTAAACGCAACGGTATTGTATGAATGGGCATATGGAGTCGGTGAGTTAATAGAAGTTACGCCTGGTATATACCAATTATCAACAAAACTTCCAGAGAATGTACAAGGAAATTTTATATTCAACTTAATTATTTCAAAAGAAGGTAATGTATATAAAACAACACAGTCTTCATTTCTCTTAGTAATTGGCGAACCAGAATTTCCTGTATTGTTAATTTGGATTATAATTTTAATCTCAGCGGCAATTATAAGTGTATTAGGAGTTTTAAGTTTGAGATCTTATGTAATTTTGCCACGAAAAAGAAAAAAAGAAGCAGATTTATTATCCAGAACCCAAAAATTCAAAGATATCCAGAATATTCAAGCTATTGTAGCAATTCATAGGTATAGTGGAATTCCACTTTATTCAAAAAGTTATTCAATATTGGAGAAGAGTAAAAAAGAACTATTTTCAGGCTTTATCCAAGCTATCATAACCGTTGGAGAAGAAATGGTAGGCAAAAGGGAAATCGACCGTGAATTAACCAAATTTGAGAATTCAGATGGTAGTAGAACGATTTTGGAATTAGATTTTAAATATTTCTATTGCTTAATTTGTGACCGAGATGATTTACGAGTAATTTTTATACTCAATGAAAAAGGCTCAGACCAATTAAAGAAACTGATATCGGATTTGTCACTAGGGATCATGTTCGATCTTTCAGAGCTAATTGAAAATTGGGACGGCGCTATTCATGAGATTGAATCAAAATTGCCTCCTGTCATAGCAAAATATGTAGATTTATATTATAAAGAAGCTTTTAAGATCAACGATACCGAGTATATTGCCAAAGTAAGAAAAGAAAGTGAATTAAACTCAATGGAAACACGCATTTTAAACGTTATCTACTCGATTGCTAAGAGTAAAAGTGAATTTTATCTGAAGACAATATTTGAAGTTGTACACGAAAAAAATCAAGATTTGATAATAGACGCAATTGAAACTCTAATAAACAAGCAAGTTATTATACCATCAATTAAATAAATATTTATTACTTTTTTCGCAATCTATTTGCAGCATTATGGGTATTAATAATAAATTAAGGTTTCAATGCATACACTGCGGTCAATGTTGCCTTGATCAAAATACGCTTGTAAATACTACATATATAGATGTTCTCCGAATAAGGAACGGATTAAATTTAACTATCGATGAAGTAATTGAAATTCTAGGATTTTATGTATTTGATCAAGCACCCTCTGTAAACGAAATAAGTCGAATGGTGGTTCCACCTATACAGACCGAACAAGGAATGGCATTTGTCGGTTTGAAAAAAAAACCAAACGGGCAATGTTTTTTTTACGATATAGTCAAAGAAAGATGCTCCATTTATGCATTTAGACCAGGATTTTGCAGAACATTTCCTTTTACGTTCACAATTCTAAAAGACAAAAATAAGAAAAAGAGTGAAATTAGCATATTTTACACAAATAAGGGGATTCAATATTGCAGAGGCATTGGAGAAGAATACCCTTTTATTGATTTAGAACAATGGATTAATTTAGGTCGTGAAGTAATACGAGATTTATCGAAAAATAATCAATTAACTAAAAAATGGAATAGTAGCGTTAAAAATAAAAGGATTTCACCTTCAGCTAGGAATTACGTCTTGACCATTTTTAATTTAGAATAGCTTATTGCTACACGCGTTTATGTGTACTGAGAAAATGCTAATAATAACCAAAAGAGCATCCGTAGTTCGATTTTAAAAGCAATCTTATCATTTTTCCAATCGAAATCGGTAAAGTTATTTTCATCTTTAAACATGTTTAAGTTTTGATTCAAATAGCTTAAAAATCCAGATATTGTATTCAATTCTTTATCCTTTAAGTTTAATAATTGCAAATTCAACAACCCCCTAGCCGTTTCAGTAATGTTTTCATTAAGAGAACCATTAGATGAAATTGTAGTCTTAAGCTCATTCAAATAAGGCTCTCTATAATTTTTGAACTCATAATTCTTATCTAGCAATCTCATAAGTCCTAGAAAAAAGAAAATATCTGAAGCCGGTTTAAATCCTTCCAAATTAAACACATCTACTTTTGAAAGCGGTTCAATCAAATAATTCTTGTCGGTTATGATTTGTCCATTTTTTTCAAGCATTTTGAAGCATAGAATTGTAAAAAAGTGTTGAACTATCTTCTCAGGAATAAAATTAGTTAACTCGTTCTCAAGAAACATTTCAATATCTAATAAATCGATAAGTTTAACACTACTTAACATATCTTGTAGAATTGACAATCCATAATAAATGCTAACCGGATTTGGGATGTGATACCTTCCTGTACTAAAGACTCCTCCATTTACGTAAGCGCTCATGATGTTTTTAAGATATCCCGTTTCAAATTGATTTCTTAATCCCATCATTTTGAGTATATTAATACAATAAAAGAGATTCTCTAAATCTAGAAATTCAGGTGAGGAATTAACAAAATTAATTATTTGCTTTACATCTATTCTAATCTTATCTATAATTGATTGGTCCAAAGTGTGGAAATCTAAGAAATTAGATAAAACCGATTGAGATTCAATTTGAAGTATATTACCCTCTCCCCGTTCTCGATTTATGGGTTGTTGAAGAACCTCTAAATTACCCGCTCGAGCTTCTTGTAAGCGTTTTAATATATCATCTTCAGATATAATCTCTTTAGATTCTTGAATTTCAAAATTTAGTTGCTTGAATGTTAAATTCGACGGATTAAAATATGTCTCAATTTCTTTGTGAAAAGTTTTAAATTTACTCTTGGTTTCTTCTGAAACCACGAATTTTTTTCTAAGTATTCTCAAGTTACCGAGAAACTCTCGAGGTAATAGATCAAATAGATCCAAATTTTCAATGATTTTGTCCTCAGCATAGACTATATACTCTAAAATTATTACAAATAGATGCCTATTAATATAATCCTTTAAACCAAGTTGTATAAATGAAACATAATCGGTAAAGATGCTTCTCTTTCTTAAAAAATAGTCTTGGAATAAGTCTTGGTTTGGGGTAATTTTATTTTTAGATACTCCTATCGTCATGAACGCCGTATTTGTAGCAGATATTATCTGATTTATTGTACTATTTATCTTTTCTTCTATTTCATTATCAAAAAACACGGAAATATTTACTTCCTTAGAAATTAATAAGTCTTTTATGTAAGATTCATAAATTTCATACAAAGTGTAGATATCATCATTCAATAATTCAACTATGTCAGTTACGATGTTCACAATCTCATCCAATATTATTCACTCTGCCAAGAAGCTTATAAATTTTTAATAATATCTGTATTAAAAATACTAATTACAAATAAATTTACATTAAATTAGATAATTATTGTTTTTTCTAGCATGTATTACTAAATCAGTGTGATCAAAAATTTTATGATTTAAGTAAAATCTTTTTTTTGATAAAAAACTTGTTTTACTTAGAGAGATGAATAAGAAAACTTACGATGTTTTAGCACTAGATTATCATCAAAAACGTTTTTATCCATGGAGGGATTTTGCAACTTTTTATAATAAGCTCGTTAAAAAAGGTGTATCCTTTAATGGAATCTGTGCTGATTTCGGATGTGGAAACGGCCGGAATTTCAAAATTTTTTTACAATCTGACATCAAACTAATCGGTATTGATAACTCAATAGAATTTCTAAAAATATCTCGTAATAGATTAAGAACAGGAAATGATTATACGATGAAAGAACAAAAGTCAATCGATCTAATCCAAAGCGATATCAAAGCTATACCAATCCGACCAAATGTTGTAAATAATATCTTTTCTATCGCAGTGATCCACCATATTAAGGACTTAAATAATCGAATTTACGTTATAGAGCAATTCTACGCAATTTTAAAGAATAACGGATATATTTTATCGACCGTGTGGAGAAAATATCAAAAAAAATATCGATATCATTTCATCCGCGATTGGCTTAAAAGATTGTATAGTTCGTCCTATAGGATTAAACAATACAATCTTGATTTAGGAGAATTTGGAGATAAATTTATCCCCTGGACAATTTCAAAAGAGAAGTTGACCTACAATCGATTTTATCACTTCTTTTCAAGGAAGGAACTTAAAAAATTATTAAGAAGTTTTAAACTTAAGGAAATGAAAAAGAGAGGGGGACCAAATAAAAAAGACAATTTTTTCGTTTTGACCAAAAAAGAGAGCGAAGTTAAAAAAAACTAAAAACTATTAATTCATTCGTGGCATAAAATGGTAGTCAAGGATTTGCTGATAAATGGTTTAAAATTATCAAAAAACTTGTCAATAATGTTAGCATGAACATTAATTAAACGCTCAGTAACATCACAATAGAATATCCCATGTATACATTTTTCTCTATAATATCTTTTCATCATCATTTTAGTTCTTTGTCCGAACCATGTAACAAATTCATGGCTAAGAAGCCAATCATTTTCCTTATTTATAATTACAAAACCGATTGAATTATAGAGCTCGATAGAATTTTGAACTTCTTTGCCATGAAAAAAATCGTTTCTATCTCTTTTCTCCCAAGTTATTTCCATTTTGGCGTTAGAACCATAAATCTCATCGTAATCATTTTGAGAGTAGAATGAGATATACCCATCATTTACATCTCCTTCAAACTTCTCTTCTCGAAACCATTTAGCTAATTTATGAATAGTAATATTAGCCTCCTTTTTTTCGTAGGCATAGTAATTATATTCCATAATTTGAACGATTAAATTAGGTAATTTAAAAAATTAGTATTTATATATCAAAAAAATAGGTTCCATTAATAAAAATCTTTATTTTCACATTTATTTACACAAAAATAATATTAAAGCTCTTTAAAAAACCGTAATAATATACAAAAAAAGGATAACTCGATTACAATGAGAATAAGATTATTGTTGCAGTAATTCTTTACATTCACCAATCCAAGTTTTGATTTTTTCCTCTGAAACTCCTTTAATCAGGTTAGCTAACTCTGTGGGATCTTCTTTTACAAGTTCTTCTACACAAGTTACTCCGAGTTCTTCCAATTTTTTGGCAGTGGTAGGACCTAATCCTGAAAGAGAAGTTAATTTTGTGGTTCCAGCTTTAAGTAATTCTTTCTTTTTTGGTTTTGGTTCTTTTTTAACTGGCTCTTTTTTAACTGGCTCTTTTTTAGGAGCAGGCGCTTTTTTAGCGGCTTTAGCTAATTTCTTGATTACAACTTTTTCAACTGCCTTCTTTTCAGGTTTTGAAACATCAGGTTTAAAAGGCGTTTTTTTCTTCTCTTTAGCTTTATATGGCTTTTTTTTTTTATCTTTTTTACCAGTATCTTTTAACTTTTTAAGCTCATCAATATTGCTTTGGTGTTTAGATTTTCTGAAATAATCGATGTCAAGGCTCAATTTTCTTAGTAATTCAATTGTTTTCCCCGCTTCTTGTATTTCTCCTAAAGAAAATCCTTTTGCTCTACGCAAATGAGCGTCTTTTGCAGGTGAAACTACCATTGGTACAATTTTTCTATTACTCTCCATAATCTAAGCGTCACATAATTGATTCTAAGGTAATTTAGATAAATAT
>JAGXNZ010000002.1 GCA_019894655.1 Promethearchaeota archaeon
ACTTTAGCATCTTTAATGATCTTAGGCATTCCGGAGCTGACAACTTCTTTATCCAAGATAATACCTTTAATGAGGGAAGTTTCGTCAATTGAATCTCCCTCTTTTTTTTGGATTTGAACTTTATCGATATCAGCTACCCATTTACCGTTTTCGCCTTTTTCGGCAATTGCTTTTATTGCATCGATACAAATGTCGGCTAGCATATCTCTTGATTCAGAAACGAGTTTTGAGGACATACAAGTCATTGCAGCATTTTTTAATCCTGCTCTATCGTCAATTCCGCTTTTTATTGACATTTTTTCTAGGATTTCAACCGCTTTCTCAGCCGCTTTTCTGAATCCCTCAGTAATAACTGTTGGGTGAATTTTTTGTTGTAGTAGCTTTTCTGCGCGCTTTAATAGTTCACCAGCAAGGATTACAGAAGTAGTTGTGCCATCACCCACTTCGGAATCTTGAGTTTTAGCAACTTCGACCATCATTTTAGCTGCAGGATGTTGAACATCAATTTCTTTTAGAATTGTTGCCCCATCGTTAGTAATAACAACGTCGCCGAATTGATCAACGAGCATTTTATCCATTCCACGAGGTCCTAGTGACGTTCGCACCGCTTCAGCGATAACTTTCGCAGCCGCGATGTTATTTTCCATAGCGTCTTTTCCACGAGTTCTTTGGGTCCCTTCCCTCATAATCAGGATAGGTTGACCGCCTAATTGTGCCATTTTAAATTCACACTATTTTTTTTTTGAATTTTTTATTAATTATATAATGATCTCTATGTCATAAAATTAAAAAAGTTTACGGAAATTATAATTTTTGAACCGTGAAGGGGTAAAACTTTAAAATATTAGGTGTAGGAATTGATTTTTGTTAGAAGTAAATGCATTTTTTTCTTTATTTTTGAAGCTCTCTTTTCTTGGGTCTCAAATCTTTAGATCTACATCTACGACATTTTTTAGCTTTGACGGGGTTTAACGCTCCACACTTGCGGCATACTGTTTTCATTAACAAGTGGTGTCTTGCTATTTTTCTTTTATAGGGGTCATCAATGGGCATACCATAATCTCCTTTGCTACCAATCGTTATTGCGAGTTTTTTAGTTCTTAAAGTGCTTTTCTTTTTGAATTTATTTTTGTAGTATTACAAATTGCACATTAAGAATAATTTGAAAAACAATTAAAAGCTAAAAAATTTTTTGATATAGGATGGAAATATGGAAATAAAGTAAAAATTAAAATTTTATAAATAATTTTAGGATTTAACTTAGAGTAAGTAAAAATTCATAGTTAATTGAAGGAATATGCCGAAAGAGATATTTGACGAAGAGAGGTTCTTAGAATTAGCAGAGTTTGCAATCCATTGTCGCGTTAAGAGAGTTAAAGATGTGGTAAAGTTAAAACTTAGGACAAAGAAGCGTCTTTACACTTATAAAACTGATCCTACCACTGCTGATAGGATAGTAAGAGGGTTAAATTGCGATATAATCGAGTTGTAAATGTACAATAATTGATTAAATGGTATTAAATAAATGATAAATCTTCCCGCGTGTAAAACATGTGTAAGTTCTGGATTTTTATGTTCTAGTTGCCAAGAAAAACTAGATACGGGAATTCTTACTCAATTTGAGTTAGATTTAGCTAAAGATTTGCTTGTTTTGGAGGAGGAAGAACAGTTTAGTTTTTTAAAAAATATTTCTTTCTATAAAGCAATTGATTTTGAGGATGTAGTAATTTTTGTAATCGGAAAAAAAGATAAGCTCAAAATAACTCAGAAACTTATTAATTGGTTAAAAGAAACGTACCATGTGGAAGGTCTCATTTTAATCGAGCAAACTAAAAATCCTAGAGCCGTGTTAGAAAGTATGATAGCACCGAGTAAATTACTTTCTTTAAACGAGATATTTTTAGCGACTGGTGATGTTGAGTTTAAAGGAGTTTTGAGTAAGAGCGATCAAGAAGTGATTTTATTTACTAAAGAAGAGCTTGAGGAATTAATTCTTGAACTCACTGGTAATACAATTCGCATTGAGTTTCAATAGTGTTTAGAGCTTTATATCTTAATTACTTATTTAAATAGGTTTAATAAATTGTGGATGAATATAAACAAGTTATTTTAATAAGAACTGATTTGAAGATGGGTACTGGTAAGAAATGTGCACAATCGTGTCACGCTTCAATTTCCTCCGCAGATATCGTTAGAATAAAAAATAAAGATGCATGGAAGAATTGGAAAAACTCTGGGCAGAAGAAAGTGGTCCTGCGAGCTTTTAGCATTGAGGAGCTAAGTGAAATTGTTCAAAAATTAGAAAGAGCTAAAATATCCTACTTTTTAGTTAAAGACGCGGGATTGACGCAGTTATCCCCTGGGACAACGACAGCATTAGGAATTGGACCTGTATTATCAACTACCATAGATAAAATCACTGGAGAATTGAAACTACTTTAATTTATTATTTCTAGGCTGGATGAATTGGACGAAGAAAATATACATTCTATAGGATCTAATAACCATAGCAAAAGAGAGACAGAAAAAATTGTTGGAATCGAAGTTTTCTCTTCTTCTGGATATGAGGGTATTCAAGCTGAAATTAAAAAGCGTTACAAAGATTTCATTGTCAGAGAGATAACCCATTCGGGAAGGGTTCTTGAAATAAAAGAGGATTTTGGTCCAATTTCTTTTTCTGAAGATAACAAAGATAGTTATACCCATTTCAATTTAATTAAAGTTAATAAGGATACATTTGAAGCGGTAAGATTAATTAGCAAAGCCTTAGGTATTCAACCAAAATCAATAGGGTATGCCGGATTAAAAGATAAACGTTCTATTAGTGTTCAAATAGCTTCCATTCGGGGTAATTATGTTGAAAAATTGAAGAACTTAAAATTAGACGATGTTTATATTAGAAACATACGTCCTTCAAAGAATTCTGTTAAATTGGGGCATAACTGGGGGAATCATTTTGTTATAACTTTAAGGAACATCAAGCATATGCCTGATCAATTGAAAAAAATAGAAGATTTATTTAGTTATCTCCGTAATCACGGTTATCCAAACTATTTCGGACTTCAGCGATTTGGTACTTTTAGACCGAATTCTCATTTAATCGGAAGATTCATCTTAGAAAACCAATTTAAGAAGGCTTTTGAGGAGTTTGTTATAAAAGAATACTCTACAGAATTACCCCAATCTCAAAAAGTAAGAGCAGAATTAGCCAAAACGGGTGATCTTGATAAAGCACTCGACTCATTTCCCACAGGGCTTGGGTACGAGAGAACTATGATCAAATACCTATTAGATAATCCTGGAGATTATGAGGGTGCTATTTACAATCTACCCAAATATCTCATCAAATTACTGATTAGTGCGTTTCAATCTTATTTATTCAATAAAATGGTGTCCTTACGTGTTCATCAAGGGAATTCTTTACAAAAACCTGTAACTGGTGACGTTTTTAGCATACTAGACGAAGAAAATGGGAATATCACACAAATAAAACACACATACGGTGGGTTCTACGATGAGTATCTACAGGAGGCGAAAAAACTAAATCGGGCAAAAATTATAGTCCCTTTAGTAGGATATAATACAGATCTCGACGATTTTCCTTATATGAAAACCTTAATTTTAGAGATAATTAAAAACGATCGTATCTCTTTGAATATATTCAAAAATAAACTGTTAGAAAAATATGAATTCAAGGGTTCTTTTAGGCCGATAATAGTAAAACCTGTAGGTTTGAAAATCCTCGAATACGCTGAAGACGATCTTTTTCCAAATAGATACAAGATGAAAATAGAGTTTTCTCTTCAAAAAGGCTGCTACGCAACGCTACTATTACGCGAGATCACAAAATAGAGCCTTACTTGATTAATATCTCATATTCTTGAGTGGTTTCATTTCCAAGGATATCATTTACTTTTATTGCTATATGATAGTTACCAAGTTTTTCATAGGTATGCGAAATTGAAGTTAAGCTTAATTTACGGTTTTTTAACGTTCTGAACGAAATCCAAGTCGTGTTAAAAAAATCATTTTGACGATTAAAGTCTATAGTCCAACTATCAATCCAATCAGAAAAGGTTTCTATCTTACTTTTAAGTTTTTCTTTAAGAAAGTTTATGTTTGGAACGGAATAACCTACTAAATCAATTACAACATTATTTTTGTCTTTAATTATTTTTACATCAAAATTAACATTCTGAAATAAGGTGTTTTTTGATTTATCTTGAACATCTTCAGCTAAAAATCCGTTATCTATATCGATTTCTTGTTGATAATTGTTGATCCTTAAAATCCTAAATGGTTGGGGAATTTCTTGATATTTTTGTTTCCAATTTATTAGATCATTACTATTCCAGACATCAAGAATTCTCTTACGACTGATGTTTATGGCTTGTCTTCCTATATCTGCACCAATCCATCTTCGTCCAAGTTTTTCTGCTACTACTAAAGTCGTTCCAGTTCCGCAGAAAAAATCTGCTACAATATCACTTTTATTTGAGGAAGCAAGGATTATCCTTTTCAACAATCTTTCAGGCTTTTGCGTGGAGAACGCTTGATATTCTAGGGTGTTTGCTCTAATATAAGGTAAATCTGTCCAAACATCACGTGGAAAGATGCCCATATTTGAAATGTATACTTTTTGCGAGAGCTTTTTACCGTTATGACTCCCTCCGCGATGATAATAAGTTCCTTTATCGTCTTTTTTTAATGCAAACTTAACTCGATCAGAATATTCCATATAGATGTTAGGATCATCGTTAAATGTGTAATCGTTTGATTTGGTATAAAATAAAATCGTATCAAAAGAGCGCATAAAGAACCTCCTCGTTTTAGCTGAAGCTGCAGGATAAGCCCAAATTATCTCATTTTTAAAATTTTCCTTTCCAAAAATTTCATCCATTATTATTTTAACGTAATGTGAAACATGCCAATCTAAATGCACATAAATGCTTCCGTCTCCTGCGAGTAATTCCTTCATTAGAATTAATCTCTCATATAAAAAATCAATATAAGCATCAACACCTCCATTCCAAGTGTCTGAATAAGCCTTGGTGACCTCAAAAGCGTCATTTTCTCCTATAAACATTTTAGATTCGAAATCCCCTCCTGTCGCAAATGGTGGATCGATATAAATTAATTTGATTTTTTTCGAGTAAATTTGGAGCAAAGAATTCATAATATCTTTATTATCTCCGTGGATTAAGCAATTAATCCAATCATTGGAAGATATACCTTTCTCTTGATATTTTTCCATTTTTTTTTTAATTATTTCGTTATGCAATCCAGTGTTGCCAATTAAGGGGTATCTATTCAATTCCTTTATATGGAAAGGATAAACATGTTGGGACTTAATGGTGTTAGACATTCGAATTTTATCTTTGTCCTTCCAATATAGATTCGGCATTATTAATCAACTATAAGATGGCAAAAAATTTATTCTTATTTTCCTTTTCTAATATAATTTTATTAAATTAATTGTCAAACACGAAATCATGTCAACTGAAGAGATGGACGGATGGAGAAAAACTCATTATACCAAAGATGTTACTTTGGATTTAGTTGAGCAAGAAGTAATTTTAGGTGGTTGGGTTAGAAATTATCGTGATTTAGGTGGTTTGAGGTTTATAAACCTTCAAGATATCTACGGAGAGCGTCAAATAACCCTGAAAAAGGGAATAGTATCTGATGAGATTTTCGAGAAGGCTAAAGTAGGATATCAATATTGCCTTATGGTAAAAGGAATAGTTAAAGGCTTTGAAAAAGCTCCTGGTGGCATTGAAATTATCCCAACCGAAATAAAGATTTTAAACAAAACACCTGAAAAATTACCAATTGATATGACGGGAGAAACCACTACTGATTTAGATTTAAGGCTAAATAACAGGGCACTGGACCTTAGATCAGTAAGGAATTTAGCGATTTTTGCCATTAGAGGAGAAATTCTAAATTCTGCGAGAAATTTTTTGCTTGATCACGATTTTAAAGAAATTTATACGCCTAAAATTATTGGTTCAGCTACTGAGGGTGGAACAGAACTATTTCCAATTATGTATTTTGATAGAGAAGCTTTTCTTACTCAATCTGCTCAATTATATAAAGAACAATTGAGTGGTGTATATGAGAGAGTATTTGAGATAGGTCCAAGTTTTAGAGCTGAGAAAAGTCATACAAAACGCCATTTATGTGAAATAGTGCAGTTAGATGTGGAATTAGCATTCGCTAATATGAAAGATGTTTTAGAACTATTAGAAGAATTAGTTCAAAACGTCATTATAGGCATTCGAGATAAGCAGATGTCTGCTTTAAAGTTACTAAGGATGGAAGACAAAACAGTCGTCCCAGAAGTCCCGTTTCCAAGATATACTTATGAAGAATTACTTGATCTATTAAATAATAAACTTAACATAAAGATTGAGTGGGGAGAAGATTTGTCAACGGAAGCTAATAGAAAACTGGGTCAGGAAATACCCGGTTATTACTATATAACTCACTGGCCTATGGCAATAAAACCATTTTACATTATGCCATCAAAAAATCCAAAATTTAGCGAATCATTCGATTTACAAAAAGGTTGGCTAGAATTGACCTCTGGTGGTACAAGAGTCCATAACAAAGAACAATTAGTAAAAGCACTCGAAAAAAAAGGACTTAATCCCCTTGCTTTTGAATCTCACCTTAGAGCTTTTGATTTTGGAATGCCTCCGCATGCTGGTTTCGGCTTAGGAATCGCAAGATGGCTAACAGTTATATGTGGACTTGATGATATTAGAGAGGCGGTCATGTACCCTAGAACTCCTGAAAGGTTGACGCCTTAATTTCATTGGAGATAAATAATAAATTATTTAACAGGATCATGGATGATAATTGTATCGAATCTTATATAAAAGCAGGTAAAGCAGTGAAGGCTGCTAAAGAATTAGCCAAAAACTTAATTAGACCTGGAGTGACTTTTTTAGAAATTGCGAACAAATGTGAAGAAGAAATTATCAATCAAGGTTGCGAATTATCATTTCCAATAAATATGTCACTTGATAATCACGCTGCCCATTATAGCCCAATAATTGACGATCCAATAGTTGTACCTGATAGAGGATTGTTAAAAATTGATTTAGGATCTCATAGTGATGGATATATCGCAGATTCTGCAATTACTTTTAATATAAACAATGATCCTGAATTACAAAACTATATTGATGCGGCAACGGAAGCACTTGATGCTGCGATTAAACTTTTTAAGCCTGGAACAAAACTATATGAAATTGGTGAGGCGATTGCTGAAAAAATACTTAATCGAGGGTTGAGACCAATAACTAATCTTGGTGGTCACGAGTTGAAACGATATAATCTGCATGCAGGTCCGTTTGTTCCTAATTATAAGGATTTAAGTCACAATAAAGTTATAGAGCCTGGTGAAGTTTATGCTTGTGAACCTTTCTCTACTTCTGGTGTAGGAGTAGTAGTCAACGGTAAGAAATCTTATATTTATCGTTTTGCTAAGAGAGTTAAAAAAAACCTCCCTTATGACGAATTAAACTATATGAAGAAAATAGAGAAACTTACCAACTACCTACCATTCTCGCCACGTTTAATCGAAAAGCATAACATCATCCCAAAAAATAAAATCCAAAAAATAATTGAAGTTTTTATAAGAAAAAGAATATTAGATCATTATCCTCTTTTAATAGAAAAGACTGGTGCTCCAGTGGCTCAACAGGAGCACACAATACTAATAGATCTAGATGGAAATTCAATTGTCACCACTTAATACGAAATTTATGGAAAATCTCACAAGTGTTATTCTTTGTGCTGGTGAAGGGAAACGTGCTAAAGGAATTGCAGATGATCTTCCGAAACCACTAATAAAAGTCGAATCATTAAAGAATCAATCAATTCTTTCAATCTTAATATCACATTTATATAAATTTGGTATTAAACCAATTGTACTAGTAACTGGATATTTAAGTGAGCAAATTGAGAAAGACATTCTCTCCTCTCAAGCAAAAAACCCATACAAAAGCGAAAGGATAATAATCAACAACGCTGGAGATCGATATAAGTTAGGTCCTTTGCATTCTTTTCTAAGCATTACAAGAAATAAACGGGTTTTTAAAACCAATAAACTTTTTTTAGTTATTCCAGGAGATACAATTTTTGACTACAAACTTATGGAAGAAGTTTTAAATGTGCTTAAAGAAAATTACGCTGAAGTTAATCAGAATTCCATTGTTTTTTACCGTAGAACTACTAAATTAGCATTAAATAAAGAGACCGAAAAATTTGGACTGATGCGCAATAAAATGTTATCTTGCGTAAGAACGAAGGAAAAAGGCTCAAAACAGTACGTCAAAGAAATATATCAGAGAAACATAAAAACACAATCAGTTGAAGAAGAATTCAATCATATTATCCCGATGTTCATTATTACATATGATTATGTGAAAAATTTTGAGAATCTTGCTAGCAAGACAAAATTGAATAAAATCGTTGATGCCGTAAACTCATCAATCAAAAATGAAATGGAATTTTTAGCATGCAGGGTTAAATCAGATCAGAAATTTTACGATATTGATACTGCCCTCGACTTAACATTTGTGAACAGATTTTATAAAAAAGGTGGACAATAGTAGCTCCGATTATCACAGAAAACTTGTTTCAATGGATCATCATATTTGTTCCAATGAATCGCATCTGGGATCAAAGCCCTATTGACTCTAAAACTTATTTTAAACGAGGGCTTTCATGTTTTAATGTCACGTGTAGCAAATAGAAATATTATTCATTCTACAAGAGATCAGGCAAAACAGCTTCAAATTACCGTATTTTAAGAAGAATTTAATTGCTTTTCTCTATATGATAATTGCTCCAGCGCGAGAATAATTGAAAGCGTCCAAAATTGATAACAAACGATTATTGTGTATTCAGCAGCATGAAAAAATTAATAACTCAAACTGATTGGAAATCAATGTATAAACATTCACTCTGGTTGAAAAAAAATCCAGAACTTAAGAATCAATTTGCAACAACTACTCCGTTGTTTAAATTGCATTTACGTATCAAAAACCAATGATTTAAACTATTGTCCAAATAGTAAGATGGGAAAATGAATATTTAAATTTAACTATTAACGTAAATAATATAAACCCGATTAATTACAGAAATATTAATTTAATCCAAAATTATCTCTCAGAAATAAGATACTATCTAAAGAAGTTCCATATGAAAATCTCGATGAAAATAAAAATTAATCTTTTTGGTATAGGAACAATTAATGGGGAAATGATACGAGTTTACGCACCCCTATCAGCGGATGCTATAATTAATAAGCTGCCAATAATACTAAGAGGAAGGTTTAGTTTTGGATCAAAAGTCTATTGGACTCTCCCGGGGGTTGAAATTTATAAAGGGACTAATTCAAAATCTAAAAAAAATGCAGAGAAAGGAGATATTGTTTATAATCCTAAATCAGATGAATTAATATTTATTTTAGAAAATACAGAATTACAAACAAAAGTAAATCAGATCGGAAAGGTTACTGAAAATATCGAATTCTTTCTACAAGCGAAGAATGGTTTGAATACCAAAATATCTAAGATGAAATCGTAATACCTGACCTTTTAGGAGCATAGAATGGCAATTTCGAACAAATTATTTGCATTGTTTATATTTTTTTATTTTGGAGTAATATTATATATAATCCTATTTCTTTTAGTTCCAGATTTTCAAAACGCCATAATACAATCACGACATGAGATTACAGGACTTACAGAAGGTTCTAATTACTTAGTGATACTTTTTATATCATTTTTCATCTGTCTGATAGGAAATGCGAGCGTTGGATTTCCAATACCTTACCCTTTTATATTATTTTCGTTCTCTAATTCAATTTACAGCAGTTATTCAAATCTTGGATTAACATTAGGTGAAATTCTTTTAAATGGACCTTATTGGATAGAAATATTATTAATAGCAGTAATAGGGGGTATTGGGAGTGCAATTGGAGAACTTGTTGGATACTTAATAGGGATCGGTGCAAAGAGGGTAGTTAAGAAAAAAAAATCTAAGACTCTTGAGAACGTACAAGGATTTGGCAAGCTGGTATTAGATCATCCAAAATCTATGCATTTCTATATATTTATTGCGGCAGCTCTTCCTATTCCTGACGATCCACTTTGGATAGCTCTAGGAATGTCTGGAAAGAAAATAAATTTCACACGCTGCATATTATGGGCCTGGGCGGGTAAAAATATAACCACAATTTTTTATGTTACATTTCCAATTTTGATTTTGCTCGGTTTTTCGGCAACAGGAATAGAAGTAGATGAAATTTCGAGCGTTATAATAGAAGCATTAATGTTAATCATTACACTAGCTATTATGCAGTTCATACTCTCATTTAATTGGGAGAAATTCTTAACAAAAAGTAGCGAAAAAAGATTATCCAACTCGGCTTAAAGAAACAAATGGGACTATTACTTTTCTCCGTTCTTTAAGCAGTTTTTACAAACGAACACGACTTTTCGTTTGTTTTTCGAATTTTCGTCGTAGTAGACTCTCTTGTAAATATAATTATTACAAATGTTACATAAAGCTGTTGTTCGAGCCTCTTCTAGTAAGGGCCCTAAGTTTTCAAAAGTCATAAATTAATTCTAGTAGTGTGATTTTGAGAGGGTTATTTCGATTTTTGAAATTAAATCCTTTTTATTTTTGCTATTATTATTGTTTCTATTGTCTTTTCGATAGTTATTCCTTTGCCTATTTTCAAAGAAGGGACGGCTTCCTAATGATATATTGGCTATTTCTACTCCGGGATACATACGCTTTTTTAAAATTTCAGCAACTTCAACCGCAGTTGAAATTTCTTCTCCTTCTCCTTTTATTAAAAGTGATTTTGTTCCCCCTGAAAATGCAAAAATTGCATCCTTTATAGTTTTCTCTCGATCTGTTCGATTTCTTATTATAAGGGTTGTACCATTGGGCATGAAAAAACCTCATTACCAAATATTCGTTAAGTTTGATTTAAAAGCAGTCTATATATTAGTTATACATCAAGTAATATAAAAGTTATTTAAATTATTTACTGAAAACAATACTTAAAAGGCAATTATATGACTAACCACTTAAATAATACAATAAATTAAGCTTTTGCTTTGCTTCAAAAATACAGTCACATCGAAAATATAAATTTTATAAATTAAACTTAGAACGACTCTTTAAATCATCTAATACCTTACGATATTCAGAAATCCTTTCCTCGAAATGTTCAATTATCTTTCGTTCATCTGTATCTAAATAATCAAACAAGGGTGAAATATATCCAATCCTTTTGGTAAAGTCGTTCATTATTTTTGTACACCACTCGTTGGGCTTAGCCAGCATTTCATTTAGCTTCTTATTGTATTTCGCCTTTTTTTTCTTGAACTCAGGATCGTTCTTATTAGCCTTGAGTTCAGAAAGAATTGATTCATATTTTTTTAATTCTTTTTCAATTTTTTCTCGAAACTTCGGGATTCTGTAGATTTTTTTGTCGATATCAGGATCCCATTCGTATAAATAGTAATCTTCATTTTCAGCTTCTAATTCATTGTCGGTTATTTTAATGTCTCTTTTTAAAATCATGATAAGCCCGAAGTTCCTTTGCAGTTGAGCTAGATATTTTTTTCTTAAAATTTCGTCTATATAGTTAATCTCACTTAGAACATCCTTCATGTTTTTTTTAACATCTTTTACTATTTTATCCACATTTTTAACCATTTTCTCCATATTATATTCAAACTTTAATTCTATTGAGTTTGAATATGAAGCGAACATACCTAGGTCAGGATTTTTCAACCTTATTCCAGCTATTCCTAGATAATATGATTTAGATTCTTTTTGGCAATGATCAAAAACAAGAGCAATAGCAAATGGATTAACACCTTGGTAAAAGAGTTGTGTTTCAATATCTCTTGGTGAAAAAATAAATCCTATTCCAGGGTGGGTGTGCCACCAACCTATAAAGAAATCTTCTTTATTATCTTGAATTGCTCTTTCATATATTGCGGTATTAAACTGGGCTGTATCCACATAATGCTTACTCTTATACTCAACATAAGCTCTATCGCCTACCATAACGGGGACTGCATCCTTAACGATCACTTCTCTATTTTCCTTAATCGATCCAACTAATATACCATAAACTTCACGCCAGGTTTTTTGAGGAAGATCGTTGCTTCCGTATCTCATCGCATAACCAACAATGCGTTTATAAGCATTATATGATAAATATACAGATGAAATTGCCGGATCAATCCCGTACTTCTGAATGTAATAATCTCTCTTCGATATTTCGGTTGTTGCATTAGTATCGAATGAAAAATCATCTTCCTTCTCTTTTTGAAGTTTCAATGCTCTAAACCTAATTTATAGTTCAAAATCGACTAACTCTGCTTAGTCAGCTTATATTGAGCCTGTATAATATTCTAATCTCTTAATAGTTTCAACTATTTATTGGATAAATTTAAAACTTTTAAATTTATCAATCTTTTTAACAAATTAGAAAGATCACACGTTAAATTTATTACAACGATTAAATAACCATTATGATAGTTATAGGATTTTGTGGATTACCCGGCTCCGGTAAATCAACAGTCTTGAAAGCTATAGTAGATTTAGGGGTTATCATAACAATGGGGGATGTTATAAGAAACGAAGCGAAACGTAGAAACATCGACCCGAGTGATGAACATTTAGGGAAAATAGCCCTGGAATTACGAAAAAAATACGGAACGGGGATTATTGCTGAGAAATGCGTAAATTTAATTAAAGAGTTAGGAATTGAAGTGTGCTTCATAGATGGGTTAAGATCTATGACAGAAGTTGAAGTTTTTAGAAAATACTGGAAATTTCCATTAATTGCAACTATAGTAGATGAAAATGTTAGGTATGAAAGACTTTCTAACAGAAAAAGACCTGATGATCCAAATTCTGTAAGTGAGATACGGGACAGGGATCATCGAGAAATTATATTCGGTTTAAATGAAGTTATAGAAAACGCGAATTATAAAATAAATAATAATTTATCAGAAGTAGATGTCCAGAAAGAAACTCGCGCTTTGATTTTAAAAATTATAGAAAATTATTAAAAATTCATTTTAAATAATCTACAATAGCTTTCGATAATGAAACTTTACTCACTTCGTTATCAATAGAATCAGTACCGATAATATCATCTGCTCCTGCATTAAGTATTCTATATCTTGCATTTTGTAATAAAAGGGCGTGGGTTGCTACAGCATATATTCTACTAGCCCCCTCCTCTTTTAAAATTTTTATGGCTTTAGCCATCGTTCCGCCCGTAGCAATAATATCGTCTGAAATGATAACATCTCTATTTTTTAAGCTTAATTTTCCCGACATTGTAATCTCTCCCGATTTAACATCTCGTACTTTTTCAAAATAATCTACTGGTACGTCATCTCCAAAATGTTTCGCAAATGCTCTAGATCTTTCTATAGCACCTTTGTCAGGAGCGACAACTACAATATCTTTAATGCTTAAAGATTTAATATAATCCGCTAAAATTTTCATAGAATCTATATTCACACATTTACATTGAATTTCTTCTAAAATTTTTTGAGAGTGGACATCAACAACATAGAGCTCATCGATTCTCATAGAATCTAATAATCTTAGAACCAATTGAGCAAATTTACACTCACCTGGTCTAAAAACGCTATCTTGACGAGCATAAGCTAAATAAGGGATAACAACAACAATTTTAATAGCGCCCATTCTTTTTGCAGCTTCGATCATCATTAAAAGCTCGATTAACCTTCCATTTTGGTTTTCGCTTGAGCTCGGTCCTGTTGATTGAACGATTATAACCTCATTTCCTTCTATTAAGGAATCGCTATCTACATTTATTCTAAGGTAGTTTTCTCCATCAGGGAAGGTTTTTGTTTCAGTATTATAATAATTAATGCCTAAATCTTGAGCAATTCTAACTCCTAAAATTTGGCTGGCCGGTCCCACAATTAATTTTTTCAAACAGCATCACTTTTTTATATTACTTTTTTACATTTTATCATATTATTCCATTTCTTATATTTTTTTTATAAACTTAAGAGTAACATTAAATAAAAAATCTCTCTGATTTTTAAACGAATGGCCGCCCTCTTCAAACTCAATCACATTTTCCGCATTTAAACCGAGTTTTTTTTTAATTTGCGAGAGATTAGAGAATGGAATTCGGTTATCATCTTTACAGTGAGCTATCAGAATTCTTTTATTGTTCGACGGCTCGTTTTTTAGAAAATATTTAGGGCTGATTTTCTGAACAATTTCTTCTTGAAACTTTATAGTAGTTGTATGGTAATCGTATCTTGCACACAGAGCTATTAAAGCTTTTACTTTTTTATTTAGGAAACCTTGTGTTAAAATAATTGCAGCTCCCATACTCCTTCCAAATAAGATTATTTTTTTTTCCAAGAGTCTTAAAGACTGATGGATTAGTACCCAATCAATTACAATTTGAATGTCAGTAAATATTTGAACAGCCATCTTATCCCACCTAGATCCCGTCTGTTTTTTAGTTTCTCCATGCGCACGGTAATCGTAAGATAACACGTAAAATCCAGCGTCAACGAATTTTTCTGTAAAATACTTAACAAAAAAACTCTCGCGATGATCCAATAATCCAGCTAAATTAATTATAAAAGGAGCTTTCTTAGGTGTGTTAGAATCAGAATAAATAGTTCCCTTTAAGAATAAATCTTCACCCTTGATTGGAATATCTATATTTTCAATTTCTAAGTTATTCATCTTAAAACTAATTAATCCCTTTTGGCTTTGTATTTCGCGATAAGAGTTCTTAAAGCATTTACTGCAAGTTCTAAACTGTGTTTATGATCGTCAGGTAATCCTTTTAAAGCAAGGTCTATGTCTTCGGGTTTTAGGCTTTCAGCATACTCTAAAGATTTCCCTTCAATTAATAAAGTTGTTTGACTTCCAGTTGCTACAGTCGCTCCACATCCATCAGTAAAGAAATTAGCACTTTTAATAATATCATCTTGAATCGTTAAATAAAAGTCCATCGTATCATTTTTTTTTCCTTTGTAAGAATGTGAAATTGTGAAATTAACCGGTTTTCCCCAATTTTTAGGGTTATGAAATAAGTTTACAATGTGTTCGTTAAAATCTTGTATTTCTTTACCAATGATTTCCTTTTGAAGTTTCTCAACAAAGTTGTTAAAATTTTCCTCACCTTGAGGCATCTTCTTTAGA
>JAGXNZ010000202.1 GCA_019894655.1 Promethearchaeota archaeon
ATGTATCCTGCAACGCTATAAGATGGCACTATTGTCAAAATAAACCAATTATTATTTAATTCGATTCTGTAATTATTAGTGTTCTCTTATTGTTCCTAATAAGAATCCGTATACCTTGTATCAATAATAGTAATCCAGCAACCGCAATTATCACCGTTACTAATCCATTGTTATTCCACCAATTACGCCAATAGTCTGATGGACTAATCGGAATGCCCCATCCAATAGGGCCAGGATAGTTGAATAAAAGTGAGAATATCGTGTTTCCTACTAATAGATAGCACCCAAAAATAATAGGGATGATACCTATACCCTTTTTATTCATTTTTTACATCTTGTAATTAGCTTACTTATTTACTATTATTATTAGTAAACTTTTAACATTTTTGTATGTAATCGTAGAGAATAAAAAGAAAATATGGAGTAAAAACTCCGGAACACAACCCCT
Source organism: Promethearchaeota archaeon (assembly GCA_019894655.1). The sequence continues at coordinate 449 of JAGXNZ010000202.1, forward strand.
ACACCTTACTTATCATCTCACCTTTCAATCTCGCAAAACTCGTATCGCAGCCACTCACACAAACCCTTCCGATCTAAGCCTGAACCTCGAGCTCCTCTTTCGAATGCCACACACTCGCGCTGTTGATCTGTATTTTCCTTATTTCCCGACAAAATCAGGTTCCTTTTTCTCAATTAAAGCAAGTACTCCTCTCTTAAAATCTTCGGTTTCAGCAGATTTAACCTGCATTTGCCTTTCAATTTCGAGATGTTCTTCAAGTGGAGTGCTTAAGGATTCGAAGAATAATTTTTTAGTTCTAGCATATGCTAATGTTGGACCTTTAGCGAGCCTGTGAGCCCATTGTAGAGCTACTTCCAATAATTTATCGGGGGGAGTAATTTCATTTATAAAACCGAGTTTATACATATCTTCGGAAGTATAAGTATCTCCAAAAAAAGACATTTGGGTAGCTTGTTGCCACGTAAGTTGATGGCTTAGCAATATCGTTCCAGCAAATCCTGGAATTAAAGCAAGTTTGCTAAATGATTGCCTGAATTTTGCTTTTTCTGACGCGATAATGAAATCGCATGATAAAGCGAGATTCATTCCAGCTCCAACAGCCCAACCATTTACAGCCGCGATTACTGGTTTTGGGTAAAGACGTAAAGTTATTGCAATTTTATATAGATCTTTTAATAGATCCTCCATTATTTGACCTGATATACCATTTTCTATACCTAATTTGAATTGTTTGATATCACCACCAGCAGAAAACGCTCTTCCCGAACCTGTGATTATTACACATCTCACTTCACTATTATCTTTAAGATTTTCTAAAGCTTCAAATAGTGCTTTCCCAGTTTCTTTATTTAATGGATTAAGGTTCTCAGAATCTGTTAGTTTTATAGTAGCTATATTATTTCTAACTTCTAAATCAATTTTTTTTTCCATTTTTAAAACCCTAAGATGTTTTTATCGATTTACTTACCCCACATTCTTATCATTTCTCTTGAAATTAAATATTTCATTATTTCTGAACTCCCTGCTGCTATTTGGCCTACTTTTGCGTCTCTATAATATCGTTCTAAAGGGTAATCTTCAGAATATCCTAAGCCGCCAACAACTTGAATAGCTTCTTGGGTGATTTTTACCGTAGCATCGGCAAGCTTAGCTTTAATAGCTGCGACTGATGCTCTACTATAATGTCCTTTGTCAAGCATCCTCGCTATTTGCGCCATTGCAATTCTGTTTAATTCTAGGTCCATAAACATTTCGCTAAGCTTGAAAGAAATTCCTTCAAAGGAATAAATTGGTTTTTTAAATTGATGACGCCTATGAGCATATTTATATGCCACTTCAAACGCACTTCTCGCAAGACCAACATATTGGGATGCCGTAAAAGTTCTCTCACCATCAAGACCAAACATCAATACTTCCACTCCTTCATTTTCCTTATGAAGTAAATTTTCGACTGGGACTTTACAATTATTAAATCGTAAATGAGAATTTGGCATTCCTCTACGTCCCATGTGATTGTAATCTTTAATAACCTTAAATCCCGGTGTTTCGGTCTCAAAGATGAAAGCTGATATTCCGTGATGTCTTTTAACTTGATCGTTAGTAACCGCGTATAAACAAATATAGTCTGCAACGCTTCCATTAGTTATAAACGTTTTTTCTCCATTTAAGACGTAGTGATTTCCTTGTCTCACTGCTCTTAAATTCATTCCCCCAACCGCGTCAGAACCTCCCGTTGGCTCTGTTATCCCTATTGCCCCAATTTTTGTACCATCAGCAATACCTGAAAGATATTTCCTTTTCTGTTCAGAAGTGCCATATTCAATAATAGGCCCAGCAAATAAACAGGATGAAGCACCGAAGATAGTTGCGATAGAATAATTAAAGGCAGATAATTCTTCACCAAAAATCGTTCTGTACAGTATTCCTTTACCTAATCCACCAACTTCTTCAGGAATTACTATATGTAAATACGGTTTCATTTTTCGTAGAGTTTCCACAGCTAATTTCGTATTTCTTTCTTTATCAATCTTATTAGATACGGGTTGAATATTTTCTTTACACCATTTACGAACTTCCATGCGGAATTCATTTTCTTCTTCTGAATAATAATGCAATCTATCGGGCATACAAGAATATCCAAATTCTAAGTCTAAATCTTCAAATTGTATATGTCCTTCCATTTATATCATACCTCTAAAAATAATAGAAATTAAATCTATTTTAATAAAATTCTAAATGAAAAATCAAATTATAAGTTTTTTACATCGAAAGACTCATAATAAGAATAGTATGAGTTATC
>JAGXNZ010000016.1 GCA_019894655.1 Promethearchaeota archaeon
AACAATAAATCCTGAAAATCCACCTATAATGTCGGGTAAAAAAAGATGGGAGATACTATCTCTATTCAGTCATGAACTTTATAACCTAGGTCACCTTTATGAAGCTGCAGTTGCATATTTTGAAACAACTGGAAAGGAAACTCTATTGAATGTAGCAATAAAAAATGTCGAGTTGATTCTCAATATTTTTGGGCATGGTAAAAATGAAAGTCCTCCAGGACATCAAGAGATAGAACTCGGTTTGGTACGTTTATTTAAGTCTACAAAAGATAGGAGATATCTTAATTTAGCTAAATTTTTTCTGGATATTCGTGGATCTAAGCAAAGAAAAGGTTATGATGAGTATTTTCTCCAAAGTAAGGAATCTTTTCCATTGATGGGATCAGATAGATTTGGATATAATCAAACACATAAACCTGTTACCGAACAAAGAGAAGCAGTAGGACACGCTGTAAGGGCACTCTACATGTATTGTGCAATGACAGATATAATAATTCATTTTAATGATGAGAAATATCTTGTAGCATTAGATCATTTATGGGATGATGTTGTTCAGCATAAAATCTCTATAACTGGTGGGATAGGTGCTAGCGCTAATGGTGAGTCTTTTGATGAAGTTTACATTTTACCAAATTATTATGAAAAAGTTAATGAAATGGGCGTTTATAATGAAACATGCGCTTCAATAGCTAATATATTCTGGAATTTTCGAATGCATTTGATACACGGTACTTCCAAGTATATTGATATCTTGGAAAGAACCTTGTATAATGGATTTTTATCGGGAATCTCTTTAGAAGGCGATAAGTTTTTTTACCCGAATCCGCTTGCTTCAAAAGGAGATATATTTAGGAAAAAATGGTTCGACATCGCTTGTTGCCCTTCTAATATTGCTCGCTTCATTCCTCAAATCCAAAGTTATATTTATTCCATTAAAGATAGCAGAATTAACATTAATTTATTTATTGGAAGCACTGCTAAAATTGATCTGAAAGGAACAATTATTGAATTACATCAAAAAGCAAATTATCCATGGGAGGGATTAGTAGAAATTGAGGTAAATCCCTTAAAAAGCATAGAATTCTCTATAGCATTACGAATTCCTGGTTGGACTCAGAATTGTCCTGTTCCAAGCGATCTCTATAGTTACCTGAATCCAAATGAAGAGAAAATACGATTAGAAGTGAATAACAAATCAATTGATTTAGTAAATAGTGAAGGTTATTGCATTATAAATCAAACATGGAAAAAAGGAGATCGAATTCTAATTGAATTTCCAATGCCAGTACGCCGTGTGTTAGCACATGAAAAAGTGAAAGATTGCAATGGAATGGTGGCATTAGAAAGAGGTCCAATTGTATATTGTATTGAATCAATAGATAATGACAATGTAGAGAAGTTAAAATTAAATGATGATGCTTATATAGATTATAAATTTCAAGAAAGACTATTAAATGGGATTGTAACAATTACGGGGAGCGTTCAGAATATTCAAAAAAAGGCCGAACAAGATTTCCTTGCGATCCCCTACTATAGTTGGGCCCATAGAGGAAGAAGCGAGATGGTAGTATGGATGCAACATTAAATTATAAGATATGAATTAAACATTTTTTAAATATAGTTTTAACTTAATGAACAATCTCATAATTTAACTCATTATTTGTTAATAGAATTAATTTTTTTTTTAATTATACTGAAAAATACAAATATTTATAAGTGATTTCCATTATTATTTTATGGGAGTTAATTCCCACAAATATGAGAATTTTCTCATTAAAAAAAAAGGTGATTTGAAAAAAAGAAGTAATCTGGCAGCAATGCTGAATTATGGTATAAATTTTTCCCTAATATCAACCTCTTTTTTCTTCTTTCTAATTTAACATTTTAAAATGTTCAGCCTTAATTCTTAAATAACGTGATCCATTTTAATTCTTGATTCATGAGTTCAAATTTTAAAAACATCAAAGCAATTCTATGTGATATTGATGGTACTCTTTACTTTAAAGGAAAGGTTATAGACGGGGCTATCGATACAGTATCCCATCTTAAAGAAATTGGAATAAAAATCCTTTTTTTTACAAATACGGATAGTAAATCACCACAAAAAATATATAGCATTCTTAAGGATTTTGGATTCAAAATCAAGGAAGATGAGATATTTAGTCCAATTATTGCTCTGAAGGAATTTTTAGCTAAATACCCACGTAAAAAGATTTTTTTGGTTACTACCAAAGAAGTAGCACGAGAATTTCAACAATTTGATATAATTGGAGAAAATGAAACCCCTGATTTTGTTATTGTTGGTGACTTTCAAGATGATTGGGATGTTAATCGCTTGAATCGTGCTTTTCAACATGTTCTTCAAGGTGCAACCTTATTGGGAACTCAAGGAAATATTTTTTATTTGGATCGTGAAGGTAATCCAGTTATTGATACGGGATCTTTCGTGGAAATGATCGCACATGCTACAAGAACAAATGCTAAAATTTTTGGAAAGCCATCTAAAGAATATTTTGAACAAGCTATAGAATTAGTAGAGGTTCCTCGTGAAAGCATCGTTGTTATAGGCGATGACTACGAATCAGATATTCAAGGGGCTTTTAATGCAGGATTAAAAGCGATATTAGTGAAGACGGGAAAAGGAAAGTATTTTAATAGTGGTGATGGAAAAAAATTACCCGATCTAATTATTCCCTCTATTAATTCCTTGAAAGAATATCTATAATATTTTTTAAAATCTCAAATTAAAAGCAGGAACTAATCAAGCATGAGAATTTAACTCTTCTTGACCATTATTACCATTATTATTAATACTCTGATATGCATCTCTTATTTCGTCTAGTTTAACTGTTATGAGAGTATGTTGATGGTGAATTTTTTCAAACATGTTAATTTTAGATTGATTTATAGGATTGTTCGGATGGATAACTATATATTCCTTACATTTAATACAAGCTCGTGCTCTAACCATTTTTCACCAAATATCTCAATAAACCTATGAAATTAAGGAATGCAACATTTATGAAAATAACTATTTTATTATATAAATGTTCGTTTTAGGTTCAGGAACATAAATTGGGTAAAAAGTGGGTAAAATAAGTACAATTTGATCTCATTTATTAAATTTTCATCATCAAATTAAATTCTGATGATGATTCCATTATTTATCCATGAGATTTGGGATTGTAGAATCATAGAGATGTTTCATTTGTTTGAGATTTAGTGTGAAATTACTTGTTTTCAATCCTTTGATTTGAATCTCGGGTTCCATCATTGTGGTTCCAATTTTTTTCACTGAAATTCTGTATTTACGTCCTAGATCCATGATCTTATCATAATCCGATTTATTAGTTTCTACAATGAATCTTCCTACAGATTCACTAAAAAGGAGCTCGTCATCTTTCAAATCTCTTTCGTTAAACGTGTCTAGCTCTAGATTAGCACCGATATTATTTTTAAAACACATTTCAGCAATCGTAATTATAATCCCTCCTTTATTCACATCATGGTTGGATTTCACCAGATTATTTTCATAAAGTTCGAAAATGAAATCCCATATCAATTTAATCTCTTTTTCATCTACTTTTGGAGGAGTTCCTCCTTCCATGTCAAAAATAACGGAATGATATTCTGAACCACCTAATTCAGGTTTTGTTTCGCCAATTAGTAAAACATCACTACCCACATCTTTGAATGGGAGTGTTATGATGTTTTCTTCCCCTTCTATTATACCCACAATCATTATTTCGGGTGTAGGTTTGATTGCAGTTTTAGAGACTTCATCCTCATTATAAAAAGAAACATTTCCTCCAACTATTGGGATTTTCAATTCACGACAGAAATCTGCCATCCCTTTCACTGATTCTGCAAAATACCAAAATGATTCTGGAACCTCTGGATTTCCAAAATTACAGCAGTTAACCATGGCTTTTGGTCTTGCTCCATTTGCAATTACATTACCACAAATTTCGACCATGCCTCCTTTAGAACCGTTGTAAGGGTCTAAGAAGCAGTGTTTAGAGTTTGTTCCAACACTTGAAGAGATAAATTTATTGGTCCCAATTATTCGAAGAACTCCTGAATCAGCTTCTCCACATTTCAGAACTGAACGTGCTCCTACTTCATGATCATATTGTCTATAAACCCATTCTTTACTGCAAATATTTTCAGAGGCAATCAAATCATATATGATCTCATCCAATTTTTTAGAAGGTTCTGGTGTCTTTTGAGCAAGTAAATCATCAAGATAATCGGGTCGTTTTTCTTTACGTGGAATGGTAGGTGCATCTGAAAGAGCCGTAGCTGGTAGGTTTACTACGAGATTATCCCCATCATATACTTTAAGGACTTGTGTATCATCAGTTCTTCCTATAACCGCATGTGCCATCTCAAATTTTCTAAAAACATTTAATACTTCCTCTAATCCTTCTGGCTTCACGATAAATGCCATTCTTTCTTGTGATTCTGAGAGCATGACTTCAAATGAATTCATTCCTGGTTCTCTAATAAAAATTTTTCCCATATCCACGCTTGCTCCAGTTCCTCCATCTCCAGTTAATTCACTAAGTGCACACGATAATCCACCTCCACCTAAATCCTTCAAACCTCTAACATAACCCGTTTTAATCGCTTCTAAGGTTGCTTCTATAATCAATTTTTTTGTAAAAGGATCTCCAATTTGTACTGCTGG
>JAGXNZ010000203.1 GCA_019894655.1 Promethearchaeota archaeon
AAAACTATAAAAATACTTTTTATCTCATAAACGAAGCCTCTAAACTCGCTGTCTGGACGGTATTTGTAACCACACCTCGAGGAGTATGCAAAATAGGTTTAGATAGACTGAAAAGAGATATGGAAAAATTAAAAGCATGGTTGTACGTAATCAACCCAATTCATCAAAATATCCTAGGAATTATAAAAGGTAAAAAATCAAAAGTTCATGATACAACGATCAGAGACGAATTTATAAAAAAATTACCACGCGAGCCAATAAGAACTCCTTCACAGTTAGCCAATATCTCACAATATCATTTTAAAGAAAGTGAATCCTACAATTCTAAAAACTTCGTTATGTTTGAACTTTTTCCTATGGAAAAAATGATTTTAGAAGATCACGGAGCTAAAAAAAAACCAGTGTTTAAACAAACCTTTAGAAGTCTTATGATTATAGATAAAGATTCTGGTTTAAACATATTTTCATATTCAAGTGAAGATGTTTCGATGGAAAAAGAATTGATTTCAGGTTTTTTGTCCGCAATGGACTCATTTGTATCAGAAATAGGAGGATCTACTTCAATGAATGAAATTAATTATAAGGGGTTCTATGTGCATGCCGCTTACGGAAAATACATCAAATTAGCGTTATTTTTATCGAAACCTGCAAATCAAAGCTTAAAAGAACGGTTAGCTTATTTTTTGAATCAATTTGAAGAGCATTATCACGATCAAATATTACAATTTCGCAAAACAGGTAACACCGCGGTCTTTGATAATTATAGAATTATTGAGATTATAAAAGAAATTTTAAGTGTATAAAAATTATTGTATGATAAAATAATCAAGAGGTAACTTCATGAAAAAATCGAAAAAACCTATCGGAATTGTTGACGGAAATTTTTACCCATGCCCAAATTCACCAAATTGTGTTTCTACTCAAGCTAAAGACGATAAACATAAAATTGATCCCATTCAATATTCAGGATCTTTAAGCGAAGTAAAAACGAAGATCGTTAAAATTTTAGACTCGTTAACTAGATCGAAGATAATAACGAATAAAGAAAATTATATTCATGTTGAATTTAGAACAGCTACATTTAAATTTGTAGATGATGTTGAGTTTTTATTTGATGATAGCGAAAAAATTATTCATTTTCGTTCTCGAGCAAGAATGGGATACAGTGACATGGGAGTAAATAGAAAAAGAATGGAAATTATAAGAGATAAGTATAAAAATTATTGATTTTTATAAAATTACTTCATCATCAGTTTGATTAAATAGAGTAGTATCGCGTTACTTTAATTGCTGCCATACAAGGTTTATTTTCATGTTCTACATATACTCTATAATCCATTTTCACATCATACACACCAGTGCTAGCCTCAGTCACATCAGCTACTTTAGCCACTAACCGAATTCGTTTACCAACAGGTGTAGGTGATGGAAAGCGAATTTTATTCCAACCATAGTTGACTATCATTCTTGTTTCGACTGAATTATAGATCTGAGTTAACAATTTGGGATGAACTATAGATAGAATCCAGTTACCGTGTGCAACTGTGACTCCGTATTGTGATTCTTTTTTTGCGCGTTCAGGATCAGTGTGAATCCATTGCATGTCTCCTGTAATTCTTCCAAAATCATTAATCTCTTCTTGAGTAACTTGATACCAGTCTGATATTCCAATCTCCTTACCAATATAATCTTTCCAATCTGAAGGTTTTAACTTTAATCTTGTCATATTTATAAAAAGATACGACACTTGGCTTTTTAATCTTTTTATTGAAGAAAATGAGAATTAAGAATTTAAATATTTTAAGAGATAAAAAGTAATAAAACAAAAAAAATATAAAGTGAAAATAAAAAATGAAATTTGAAACTGTCATTTATGAAGCTAAAAACAATATTGGATATATTACTCTAAACCGACCAGAAAAGCATAATGCCTTAAGCTTTCAATTACTTGATGATATAGATGCAGTATTTGACTATGCTGAAGCAGATAATAGCGCAAATGTAATAGTTTTAAAAGGAGCAGGTAAAAGTTTCTGCTCTGGTTTTGATCTTAAAAAATCTTACTATATGACACCCCCAGATGAAGGTTGGAACTATAAAAATTCCTACGACATATTAAACAAAAAAATATATGCAAAGTACCCACGTATATGGGGCTTTCCGAAACCTACAATTGCACAAATTCACGGTTATTGTACAGATGCAGGATGTTATTTACAACTTATTTGCGATATTTCTGTAGCTGCTGATGATGCCGTTTTAGGTCATCCTGCTCAGTTATGGGGTGGATCACAGAGTATGCCTCTTTGGCAACTTTATTTAGGTGTTAAAAAAGCACGTTATCTTCTAATGAGTGGAAGAAGAATTTCGGGAAAAGAAGCAGCGGAAATGGGGCTTGTAAGTATTAGTGTACCACGAGAAAAACTTGAAGAAGAAGTCGATAAATTGGCTGCTGAGATTGCAGAAATTCCCTCCGCTGGAGCATTACATAATAAAATTTGTCTAAACACAGATTTAAAAATACGGGGTGTTGATGCCTTATTCGATTATTATGGACAAATGAATAGAATCCATAAATATTCGAAGGATAATCCTTAAAGATGAAAAATCTAAGAACTAAGAATAATAAACTTAAATAGCTATAATGATTTTCCTATTGAATACCTTCTGATAATTTAATCGTTTTTTTGGTAAATTCCCTATATTTTCTTACTCTTAATTATAGAAATTTATAGATAATAGTACGCAGATTAAAATCTATAGTTAGGTATTAAATCAGTATAAGAGTTTTGTCTTACATGGGTGATATTAATGAATGAAAATAATGATGAGAAATTAATTTTTATATATAATGCTGATTCTGGATTAGTTAATACTGTAAAAGATTTCTGGCATAAGGCGTTAAGACCTAGCACTTATCAATGTAATTTATGTCAAACAACCTTTGGGGCTTTTGGAGCTAAGAAAGAATGGAAATCCTTCATCAATGACTTAGGAATTGATTCCGAATTTCTACATAAAGACGAATTTTTAGAGAAATATGACATTAAAGACGCAAAATATCCCTCTGCTTATATTTTGAAGAATGGAAATCTTACTTTGTTTATAACCCAAGAAGAGATGAATGAAGTGGCGACACTTACCGAAATGGAAGATATGGTTTCTTCAAAGTTAGAATAATGCCAATGCTGATGTTTTCTTTTTATTCTTAAACATACCATCTTAAAAATGAATGAATTAACTCCAATTGGAAA
>JAGXNZ010000204.1 GCA_019894655.1 Promethearchaeota archaeon
AAAATCTCATTCTTATTCTTAAATTAGTAAAAGCACAATTAAATTTAGAAATAGATTATTTAAATAAAATCAATGGAGGTTGTCAAAAAATAGTACTAAAAGTTATATTCAACGAGATTTTAGCTGCATGAAACCAATCTGGCTATTTAATGGGGTTTTCCATTAAAGAATTAACGTATAAAGGAAAATATCTTATAGCACTGACAGAACAGGAGTATGCTGGACCGTGGTTTAGTTTTAAACTACAAAACAAGAGTTTAGGGACTATTGGCGTGGTTCTAAAAAATATTGAATCAACTCCAATCTATAAAATGGTTAATAGTCGTACTGGAACCATAATTGATCGAATTACACTTGATTTTGATATAAAGGAATACCTAATAAAATTAATCGCACAGAAAAAAATCAAATCGATTGCTCTAAGCGAACAAAATTCTCTGATTCGGTTTTACATTGATGTATTTAATCGCCCTAATGTTCCCTTTGTTAATGCGTTCTTCACGATAAAAAACATCTCAGATTACGACTTATTAGATTTTTCATTATATTTCGTCTTTGATTTTGATATCAATGGTCTAGACGGGTTTGATAATGATTTATCAGGATATGACGAAAAAAACGATGTAATTTATCAATACGATGACACCAGTTTATTTGGTGGGTTTTCTCCAATATCTAGATCGACATATTATGAAACTTGTTTAACAAAGGATTTCAGTATTAGTAGTGAAAAGGTTAGGCTCTCAAATACTCTACATAACCAACCAGGAGAGATTTTGTCTGCTTTACAGATTGAATTTAAAACCTTAAAGCCGGATCAGTCGTATCAGACAGCTTTAACTATTTCTGGTGCATTAAGTAAGGAGGAACTCATAGAAAACATTAACGAAGGTAAAATCAACGCAATGAAGTATTTATCCCAAGTAAACAGATCGGTTAAATCGAGCCAGAGAAACGAACAAGAAGAAGCTTTCATGAAACTTAACCTCAAGAAATCCGTTGATTGTAATGATTAAACCATATATAATGATTCAAATAAAAAAATCCGATATGGAAAGTTATTTGATGAATTCTCTGCGCGAGCTAGGTTTAATTAAATCTTATATTTTATTGGAAAAACATAGATGTTTCGAAATCATCTGAGAGAAAATCACTCATTGTAATTATTTTAATTTTACCAATTAGATTTTCTTTGCTCAAATACGCTTTTAGTAATGGTTTTAAATTTATATCGTTATCAAACTTAGAGTTAAATAAAATTACATAATTTTGGATATCGCTATTGATCAACTTTCCTTCTAAATAGTTAAGAACTGTATTTTCTTTTAGTTTTGCATTTAATTCATTTTTTATCATATCCTGATTAAAGATATCCTCTTCAATTAAGAGATAATCCAATACCACTTCACTTTCTTCTGCATTTTTAATGGATAAAATCCCTTTTTTTTTCTGTTTTTCAAATAGAATCTCAGTTTTTTCACTTTGAGTTTTTTCGAATAACTTATACAATAAAAACTGGTAATCTCTAAAAAGACCCGGTTTACTAATTTCAACTTTGTTATCAACTATTTTCTTATATTCTTTATTCAACTCATAACCGATTCCACGTCTAAAGAGACTCTTTGCTACTTTTAAAGTTGTACCAGAACCTAGGAAGGGATCCAGAACTGTATCACCAATATAGGAAAACATTCTTATAATTCTATATGGGAGTTCTTCAGGAAACATTGCTATATGTTCATTTTGCACCACTCCTGGGAATTTCCAATGTCCAGTGAACCATTTTTTCCATTCACTCAAAGGAATTTTAGACATCTCTTTTATGATTGGATCAACTTTCTTCTTACGTTTACCTTGGTATTTTTTAAATATGAGAATGTGCTCATAGTCGTAGGTAAGCAATCCATTTCGGGGGTAATAGATGGATCCCATTAAAGTACATCCTCCTGTTGTGTTAGTTGTACTAATTTTTTGCCATACAATGTCTCCAAGAAAATCAAAACCTAATTCCAAACAATCAGTAATAATTTTACTAGCGATTGGTAAGACTCGATATCGTCCAAATTCAGAAGTTCTTAGATATTGATCCCCAATATTTATAACCATTCTACATTGAGGTTCGAGGATTCGGTAACATTCGGACCAAACTTGCTTTAACCTTTTAAAATAGTCATCAAAAGTCCCTACAAAACCTATTTGATTCTGATTACCATAATCTTTAATTTTTCCATATGGAGGGGAAGTAACGATTAATTGAACTGAGTCATTTAATACTTCTTCCATTGTCTCTGAAGATTTGAAATATACTGTAGGTTCTTGAGTTTCAAACAAGTTTCCTTCGTTCAACTAGAAAGCACGCTTTATTTTAATTAGTTTTTTCTCTATATTCATATATAATAGTTATGACTGGTTAATTAATGGAATTCATCTTATTTAATTAATTAAAGTCTGAATTCAACAGTGATTATTTTTTATTGATGAAAAAATATTATAGGTGTTAAAAGAAACCTTAATATTGTTTATTTTTTGGTTTGTTGGAAATATCCAACTATCCGTAGTTTATTCTCGAAACGATTTTGTTCCGTGATAATTCCTTTTAATCCTTCTCCGTTATGGTA
>JAGXNZ010000205.1 GCA_019894655.1 Promethearchaeota archaeon
AATAAAATTAGAAATAAATTCGTCAGGAGCCTTAACGATTTCCTCATGATTCAATTCGAAGAAATTTAAATAGTAGTTTTTAGATATTAATTTTAAATAATCCACTATATCTGTTCCAGGATTTACTTTTATTAATATTGCACCTTTAGGCCGAATGAATTTATTGTAACTCTGAATATCTGATTCCTCGTCATTAGTTAAGATAATTTTCAAATAATTTATTATATCGTTATATTTTTCACGATAAAAAATCTCCTCCCTATCAATATCCATTTCATTTGGTGTGATTAATCGATAGTATTTAGAAAATTTCAAATCGTCTGTTTTACCTTCCATCCAGAATGTCATCAATTTTTTGTTTATAATTTTTTAACATTATTTTCAAGATAATTATCACATATATATTTAGCGATAGGTTGTCCCCCGACAATATTACATACATTTAAATCTCATATATCAACCATTTTACTTCATAATCAAAAAACTAAGTGAAGATATTTAATATAAATAAAGGGAGTCAATAATTTTGTGGTATTATAAATGGATTAAAAAAAAGAAGTTTTTTATATTTCAATGATAATGCAAAATGGAATAATCCTTAGAGTGAATTTCCATAAACCTTTTAAGTACATTGCTTAGGATATGGAATAATTTCGTCTTATATTTTATCAGGCATACAGAAATATCCTTTCTCTAATTGGTACTTTGAGAATAACCCACATCCAAAACAACTACAACCTTTGTTTTCAATTTCTGAAGCTGGTTTTTCAGATTTTCCACGTGAACAAAAGAGCGCATGTGGCTCAAACTCGTTGATTTTATTTGGTTTGAAAGAAGGGCAAGGACCACAGAACTTTCTGCATTCTACCATTGATTCTTCCGTATTTGGGACTGGTAGTGGCAATTTTATTTTTCCTCTTTTCTTATTTAGATGTCCGTTTTAATATTTATTAAAATTGGAATTATTATCAAAATGTCCTTTTAAGCTATTAAATTTAATATTTATAGATTATTAGTTATTAAGGATATTGATACAATCTAAATGATTTTATCCCAAAAGTGTAAACAATAAATTTATTCTAAAGTTAAATTTTGATTAAAAGTTTTTAAGTTAAGCTTTAATTCTTCTTTAAATAGATGATAGTAGGTGAACTTCTGCTTCTTATATCCTTGAATTAACCCAGCAGTAACTAATTTTCTTAAATGATGAGATATTGTTGATTGCGATTTATTCAATATAGCTTCTAACTCACAAACGCACCTATCCTCCCGTTTCAAAGCACTAATAATGATCAATCTCTCTTTAGATGCAATCGCAGATGTAAATTTTTCTATAGCATCTAAATTCTTATTCTCTTCTAAATCTTTACCTAAATTTAGTAATTCATCGAATTCAGAGGTTGAATTAGAGCAATCTTCACAGGAACACAACATCTCCTTAATTTCTTGAGCTCTTTTTTCCTTCATCTGGAGCCAATTTTTAAAAATATCTTTCGTATATATACAATGAATAAATCGATAAATATAAATTTATAGGATTTAGAGACATGTTTTTATTCAAATCGATAACCTTAAATTTGAAGTATAATAATATATCTCAAGTTTACACAATAAATAAATAACTTGAATACTAGAGAAATTATGGATGAATCCTATACCTGTTATGCTTGGAATAGTATATCTTGGAAAATCCTTGAAAACCGAGGTTTCTGGAAATCTAATTAATAATAATAAAAAAATATTAAAAAACAAAATAGGATTGATATTAATGGCAGTAGTATATATGCGTAAACTAGAGCAAGAGCCTGATAGTTATGATTCTAAATTCACGGCACTTACAAAGGGTGTAAACATAGAAGTTAGAGAATGGATACTTGATAAAGTTGGTACATCTAAATCAATTTTAGAAGTTGGTTGCGGAACTGGTAGTCTCGCCTCTCAAATGGCGATAAAGGGAAACGATGTTATAGCGATAGATATAAATTTTCAAATGATAAACTACGCAATGCAGAATTATCCTTCCGATTTAAAGGAAGGTACGCTCTTGTACCAAACTGGATCGTTTTCCAACATGCCTGTAGAAGCTAATTCTCAGGATTTAGTAATTAGTACGTTTATGCTTTCAGAACTTCGACCTTTTGAACAACAAATCTTTCTTAGGAATGTTTGGAAGGTCTTAAAACCAAATGGCAGGTTAGTAATTGCAGCAGAATTTGTCCCAAATGGTTTGTGGAAACTAGTCTTTAAAATAAAAAGATGGAGATATAAAAAGAAACTTAGGCGTCTTAAATTGCGGAGCACTTTTCTATTAAAATGGTTCTTCAACTATATTGAACCAATTGGGTTCAAAATCAAAGCAAAAGAAGATTGGAAACACGGAACTATTCAAGCTCTCGAACTGATAAAGGATGACGATAAAGGAATCAATGAGCCCGGATATTATCAACCTAGCCCAAAACGATTTAAAGGGATAATATCTCAGCTCAGAATATATCGTTGCATTTACACAGGACAAATTGATCTCGTTCCAATAAATCCTGGTATTTATAAATCGGGTAATCCTAAAGAATCCTCCCCAATAATAGTTACAGCTAACTATGAATTTACTTACATCAAAGTAATGAGAGATCTCAAGGGTATTGATGCATGGGTGTTATGTGTTGATTCTAATGGGATCAATGTGTGGTGTGCTGCGAGAGGAAATGATTTTGGAAATAACCAACTAATCGAGGCAGTTGAAGCTACTGGTATTGAAATGTTAACTAACAAAAAAACTCTAATTCTCCCACAATTATCTGCAGGAGGAGTAGCTACTCCAGAATTGCAAAAAAACCCTAAGAATTTTCCCTTTAGAGTTGTTTACGGGCCTGTTTGGTCTAAAGATTTACCAGAATATCTTGAAAAACGCCCCGCTCGAAAGCCCGATAGAATGAAACTTGCTAAATTCACCCTGAAACATCGATTTCGCGGTTTTATCACTCACACAACATTCCTATTAAGAAAGATTTTCATTTACCCTCTCATATTTTTATTCGTCGTACTACTTTTACTTAACATTCTAAACATATCAGCTAAATTGTGGTGGGTTGGCGAATTATTACTCTGGATAATTACATCAAATTTTATAATAACTTTTACATTTCCGATAGCAAATTTCACTCGCCGGTTTATTCTTAAAGGAGTCTTCTTTGGAATTTTAAACGTTATTGTTTTGGGAACAATCTCTTATATGTTTCATAATTCGATAATTTTCACACTTTGGAACATAAGTTTTTTCTTTTGGATTTCATTTTTCTCAACAATGTCGTTAAGTGGATCTACGATGGCTACTAGTCCTAGTGAAATACAAGAGGAATACCCAATTTTTAGTATTTTAAATAAAGTTTTATTAACTATAAGTTTGATTTCATTAGTAATTGGAATCGTTTTTCTATAATAAAAAACAATACAAAAAAATAAAAAGAAATTGATATTTAAGAGGTATGTAAAATGACTGAAGCAGAATTTAAAGCCAATTTGGATAAATTATCTTTAAAAGATTTTAAAATATTTATAAATGAAAATATATGTAACGGATGCGGTCTATGTGTTGAAGTGTGTCCCTTTGGACTTCCACAACAATTAGATTCCGGAAAATACGAAATTAAAAATCCTATCCTTTGTACTGAATGCAGTGCTTGTAAGAGGAATTGCCCTGTAGAAGCGATCATAATGATGGAAAAGAATGGGTGTGGATGTTTATGGAATGCGAGAGCAAATGCTAAAAATTCCAAGTCAGAAAATCAAGACATAAATAGCTGTGCTTGTGGCCCCGGAACTGAAAGTGAAACAAACTCAAGTTGTTGCGGTTAAAATTGTATCAAAATTGACTCTAATTTAGAATAAAGAAACATTGATTTAAAAAGTGATAAAAATGGAAAAAGAAGAATTAAAAATATCAGTTAGTGAAAACCAGAACGGTCAAGTAAACCAAGAGAATTCATGTTGTGGTTC
>JAGXNZ010000206.1 GCA_019894655.1 Promethearchaeota archaeon
ACAGAATAATATATCAATATAATACTAGAATAATATATTCAAAACATCTACAGATTTCACGAATAATATATCTAAACATATTATTTTATTTTAAAGAAGTATATTCGATTGATATACTGAAAAAATCTCTTAAGAAGTGTCTATCTATAAATTATAATACCCTTTTCTTTTTTCTACAATCTAAATTTTATATTTTTTAATTTGAGAACAGAAGATAAATCTTTTCCTGTTATTTATGAGATTAATTAACGCTAAAAATTTTTTAGACTAATCAAGCTAACAGACTTATGATTAATATGTTGAAATATTAAAATTCTAATTTATTAGAAGACTCAAGTTTATAACGAAAACCGATATATTAATTATATCGATAATGGATACATTTCGATTTTAATAAAAACAATCAAGATTATTTTAAGAGTGACGCTTATTGGTTGAAAGGATTGCCGGGAAATTCGGAAAAGCAATGAAAAAGGGATTTATTAGTACCCTAATTTTAATAGTTTTAGAGAAAGAACCTATGCACGGTCGTCAGATTAAAAAAGCTATAGAAGAACGCACCTTTGGAGGGTGGGAACCCACAGACTCAACAATTTATACAATTCTTAAAGACTTACGAGAAAAAAATCTAATAAGATCGATTCAAATACCAAGTACAGATGAAAAAACAATAACTTACGAAATTACAGATGACGGTAAGAATACGCTTGAAATAATGATAAAAAAGGAGCAAGAAATAAGAGAATCTATGAGATCTATTATCACTTCTACATTTGGAATTAAGGACGAACTAAGTAGTGCTGAATTGAATGATTTTTTTGAGCAAGGATCTCCTTTTGCTAGAGTAGCTCATAAACCTGATGAAATTGAAACATTACAAATTTTGGAATTCCAGAGAACTTTTCTAAAAAAAAGAGTTGAAATTTTAAACCAAAAGCTTCAGAAAATCGAAGATAAGATTACAAAATTAGATGTTAAAAATCGAAATGAAGATGTATCGTAAATTTAAATCAAAAATTGAGAAATAATGTCAGAAACAGTAATTAAACTAGAAAATTTAACGAAGAAGTTCGGTAATTTTACCGCCGTAAACAGTATAAATCTAGATGTCTGCAGAGGAGAAACAATTGGATTAGTCGGGCCTAATGGTGCCGGAAAGACGACAACTATTAAGCTGATTGCGAAAATTCTCAGACCAAATTCAGGGAAAATACTAATTAGTACAAATCAAAGCGAACTAATGGACTTGCAACACGTATCAAGTACAGTTAGCCAGATTGGCTTCTTAATCGATATACCTAATTTCTACAATATGACAGCGTATCAACTACTCAAGTACTTTGGAAAGATTCAGAGATATCCTAAGGATAAATTAAATAACCGAATCGACGAACTTTTAGAGCTCTTTAAGCTATCAGAGTGGAAATATGAAAGAGTTAGGAACTATTCTAAAGGAATGGTGCAAAAATTAGGAATTATTCAAGCAATCCTACACGATCCCGAGATTATAATATTAGACGAACCACAAACTGGGTTAGATCCTTTAGCTCGCATTGAAATACGCAAGTATATCAGAAAACTTCAAGCATTAGGAAAAACGATCTTTGTGGCTTCGCACATGTTGTACGAAATTTCTGAAGTATGCGATAAAATAGCATTAATAAACTATGGTAAAATTATTGGTTTTGATACAGTAGATAACTTAGCACTTACATTAAAAACAAGCGAGTTAAATTGTGTGCTCCTAAATCCACTTCCTGCTGAAAAATTAGATCCATTATTAAATCGAATGGTTGAAAGACTTAATCCTTATTTAGATCAAAATTTAGATCCTAAAACATCAAAAATTCCAATAAGGTATAATCCAGAACATCAAGGACTGAAGCTCTATTTTGATGGAAAAAAAGAATCTAAAGGTGAAATTTTGAAAATTTTAGTTAAGGAATTCGAATCAGATTTTACACTAATCTCATTTGTTCAGCCGAGGACCACTCAATTAGAACGAGTTTATTCACAAATGGTAACGGATAATACACCAGAAGGAACAATTAAGTTAATAGGAGATGATTCCTAAAATGCGTAGTGAAGATAAAATATTTATTGGAATAGCACCAATATTTCACACAATAATCTTCGAAATGAAAAAGCAAAGAAAAAAATTATACTTCTTTACAGTAATTGCAATTCTAATTGCAGTGTTGCTAAGCTATATTTTGCAGCTTTTCCCTGAATTTCCCTTATCAGACACACAAGCGGAGTACTTTAGTAGCGGATTAGGCTTTATTTCGTTTATAACCCTTTTTGCTGCATGTTTGTTTTTTTCAGGAATTATCTGTTCGGAATTTAACAAAAGAACAGGTTTTATAGTTTTTCCTAAAATAAACAAATATAAATTGATACTAGGGAAATATCTTGGGAATCTGATTCTTGTGGTATTCATTGTTGCAGTGTACTATTTCATTCTCGGACTTTTTGGGTTTCTCTATTATGGTGGACCAATTAATATTCGGATATTTTATTCTTTCGGGTTTGCAGTATTATACGTAATCGCTCTAAGCAGCTTTGTTACTTTATTTAGTTCCTTTATGAAAAATGTGAATGTAACAATCATCACAACTTTAATAATACTTCTTATGGGATTTAATATAGCAGATCAGATTGTTACACTAATATTTGCTGATTCCTTTGAACCTCTATACTCTTTGGCACATTTAGGTAAGTTAATTACTTCTATCTTGCAGAATCCATTTCCAGATATAAGATATTGGGAAATTTCATTTGGTGGAACGGGTCCTGGCGGTTTTGGGGGCCATTTTACTGTTGGTTCTTGGATTACACCTAGTATACTTATGGGAACAACGCTATTACTTGTATATATCGTGGCATTTTTTGTATTAGCAGCAATATTATTCAAAAGGAGGCAGTTGTAAAATGAGGGCAATTAAAAGTAAAACTAGGACAAGAATACTGAGCTTAACTATATTTAGCTTATTACTTATTGGAATTCTATCTACATCGATAGTAGCTAGTTCAACGTACCAACATACTTTAGTTAAGGGAACTGATGAATTCGTGGTTATTTTTTATGATAGTGCTGAGTGGAAAGCCACTGTTAATCCTACCTTAACACCGAGCGATTGGTTTGAAGGAGAAGCAAATATTACGAATGCAAAGAGCAAGATAACTCTAAAAATATGGACCCTTACCACCTGGAGCACATATGAGGTTTTTAAATCAATTTTTATGCTCGCACCTCAATTATTTTTTCTGGGACACAATGAAACTGAGATCAATGCTAACTATACAAATAGCTATAGCTTATGGTATGGACAACGCTTAGTATGGAATTATACGAGTAATGACTATATGGAGGATCCAAGCCATGACGACGACGAAATTGTAATCCTTCAAAATCCTTTAGATTACAAATCCATGCTGGACGACTATAATAACCTCGCTGACAGCGAAGTGAGCATTCCAAACATAAATGCAGATGAATTTCTCTGGCAACTCGCCTTCAATGGTTTAACAATCGCAGAACCACAAGGTAACTATTTGGAATCTCTAATTACTGAGCTTGGATGTAATAACGCTTCGGTAAGTGGGTCAACGCTTATTATTGAGCGCTATGGAGTAACAAATTATACTGTTGAAATTTCTTACGGAGAGAAAGGGATGATGTCTTCCTTCACAGTAAAAGACATAAGTGGTACTGTAATTTATCAAATAACAAGCTCAAATTCAGAGTGGTTGTTCTATTTAATACTAATAGTAGTCTCAGCTGCCAGCGTTGTTTTAGTTGTTTACGTAGTTATTAGAAATAGAAGACATAAAAGATAATTCTAAAACTATTTTTTTATAACTTTATTTTTTTTTTCAATCTATTTTCGATTATTTCTTACCGAAATCGGCTAATTTATTAATATAGAGATTATTAATAACCAGTTAAAAAAAAAAAGAAAAAGAAGTTTTATTAGCTTCACTCCTCGATTTTAGATTCGTGTGAAGTATGTTTTCCACTAGGGTAAATATTGGTTACATCGCGTGGTGTCGTGTCGTATCCTTTTTTATCCATCAATGAATATAATTTCTGGATGTTATAATCCATGGAAAATTCCATAATTTCCCCTGCCAATAAAATATATGAAAAAGCGGTTAAAAATGGAATGCCAACAAAAAAAACTACGATTACTAGGACACCAAATATCATGCTCGTAACATTAGCAGTATCTGCAAAGAATCCTGAGAGATCTACCGTTGTTAAGAAACCTATTAAAGTTACTATCGCAGACATGCCTGCCATCCCTTTTACGAGTGATTGAGCCCATACACTAATCGGTTCTATATCTCCTGGTTGGCGATATTTTTTAGATTGACGAAAGTAGACGATACCAGCGTCATCTAATAGGAAATTTCCCGAGATAAAAAACGAAAATACTAAAAAGGTCAAAATCATCGGAAAAATGCAGCAAAGCATGTACCCGTTCATAAATTGAAAAAATTCAGTTGACCCAAAAACATCAAAATCTTTAGGATAGCCAAGAATAGGTGTAATCGCTCCGTACGTATAGAAGCCGATCGCAATCGAAAGGAGTAAAGGGAGAAGAATCCTTTTCATCTGGATCACCGTCCCAATTTCTTTCCGATCCTCCATGTCAAGCACTAAAATATCCGTATTGTAACTTTTAGATATCTTAAAAAATAGTGAGCGTAGTTTTACAAATATATATGCAAACCTAGGCGCAAATCTATTGTATAGCGCTGCAGTTAAGGGTAATGCTCCATACCATGTTATAATTACTGTTAGGAAACTCACTATAATCGTTGTCATATTTTGATTTGGGAGAAGCGTTTTATTAAATATGTTTAGCTGTATTAGAAACAGCAAGAAAGTGACGGAGATTAGACTTATAGCAAGAATATTTACACTGACCGTAAGTTTATGTTCTTTGACACCTCCTCTACTATAGCTTAGCTTCCTACTCTTTAATATTATTAATAATATCCCCACACATAATAAAGCAACAAGAATAGCAAAAAGTGGAATTCCATAAGCAAAATATGGGGACAACCATATACCAGCTGGCTTTGAAGAAGCAAATGCGACCACCCTATCATGAGCTGAAAAAATATAATCACCTTTACCATCCCCGTTTAAATCTTGAAGCGGAATCAAATTTTTAACGCCATATTCATTATTAACAATACTAAGGACCTCGTTTTCAGGTATACTGATTATACTATAACGACGAACTTCTTGAGCAGAATAGGCAAGTTGAATGTTTTCTGGGAGAACAATCTCATCAATAGCATCTCCATCCAAATCTTCCCCTAAGACATAAGCCTTTTCTATCTCACTAGATGGATCCGGTAGTAATTCCCAATAAATATCATCAGATGTTTCGTTGACTATGTAAATTTGGATAAGTCTATCATGCGTTTGAGTACTTTCAACATATTTTTCACTATTAATTAGAATATAGGCTTCCATATCGTCATTAGAACCGAGTTCGTTAATATCAAAACTATGGTATTCTCCGGGTATATTAAACATCCGAATTGCACTCCCATCAATACCGCTAATAATCGATACATTCCCTTCGTCTGTTATTAAAACTATCTCTGAAATATCGTCTCCATTTAAGTCTTCAATATAAGTATACTCAACATTATGACCGGTAGTAGTTTGGTTATAAATTGGATTCATGAAGTTAGATACGCTGGTATTGAATAATATTATTTTATCTCTATCTATAAATAACAACTCATCTTTAGGACCGTAGGGAAATAAATCTAATGCGGGAATTATGTCCCTTTCACTAATCCAACCAAAAGTTATATTGAATGTATCAAATAGAGATCCGTTTACGAAATAGCTGGAAATATTATAAAAAAATTCTTGTGACTCATTTCCTTTTGATTTACACTCAATAAATACAAGATCTGCTTTACTATCTGTTAGATAAACCGCATCATGTATAAAAAAATTCGTAAAACTTCGAAGATCACCTGTTAAAATAGGAATGTCAGAACCGTTGTTGCCCGAGATGATAACATTAGTATAGTCATCTAAAATTATTTCAGGTCTAGTATCATCTTGAGGTTGAGGTCTTACCCAATCTGGAGTCACTGAGGCAATATCAGCGAAATAGTCCTTTACTCCATCACCATTTATATCCACAAGCTCAAATATCCTCTTAATTGGATTATCGCAATTTTTTTCCCATAGTATTACTCCATTCAAACCACTAATTCCGAAAATTTTGCCATAATTAGTTAAATCAGTTGGGTCCCCTATTTTTTCATCATTTTGCCTCTCAATATTAGTGTAAGCGATAGTATCGTTGAAATTATCTTTGTTGAGATCGTCAGCAGCTATAATGGATATTTCCATTGAATTCTCATCGGCAATTTCTTCCCATACCCATCCCGGTTGGATTTCCATCTGGGTTATAAACACTAATCCAAGGCTTCCGAAAACGATAAGGGATACCGCTAAGAGAACGTAATTTACTGGATGTGTTCTGGATTTTTTACTTTTTTGTTCATTCATAATTTCTATGATTAAAATTGATTTATTTAGTAATATTTAAACATTCAAAATTATAAATCTTAAGTAAAAATTAAGAAAAAATATTACAACCGGATTTGATTAATAACTAATAAAAAGCAGTGTGAAATTAAGCAATAAAATATTAAACAAGAAAGTCTTTCCAATTTTCTTGAAAACCACTTCAATTTTCAATGGAGTATCCGATTTTCATGAACTAAAAATTTTGGTATATTTAAATCTTAGTATATGCATTATTTATCATAAGATAGATAGGAATGTTGATTTTATGGAAGTATGCGTTCACTGTTTAAGTATATACGAACCGACAGGAAACAATCAAAAGTATTGCTCTAAACAGTGTTATTTGGAAGCAAGCAAGGAAATAAGAAAGGAATACCATAAGAGCTGGCAACAAGAAAATAAAGACAAAATAAAAGTAATTTCAAAGAAGTATCGCAAAAAGAACGCAGAAAAATTAAACATATGGAAGAAGAAAAACTACGATGATAACAAAGATAAAATTTTAAGTCAACAGAAGAATTATCGAGAACGGAATCAAGATAAAATAAAAGAACGTGGCAAAAATTATCGTGAAAACAATAAAGAAAAATTAACTGAGTACGGTAAAAAATATCGAGAACAGAATAAAGAAAAGATAGCCGAGTACCACAAAAATTATCGCGATCGAAACAGAAAACAATTGAAAGAATATTATAGAAATTATAGTCTTAAAAGAAGCGAACTGAAGGAATAAAAGCGAATTAGAGCCGTAAATCTTTTTTGAAATTTCTTAAACTTCTAAAAACAACTACCAATGAACTACCGAAAAGAAAAACGATTAATATTGATATAATGGTAATAGGAACGAAACTCAAAGGGAATTCTATCCTGAAACTGATTATTTGATTGCCAATTATCGTATTATTACAATAGTCACGAGCTACAAACATCATGATGTAATCACCTGGAAGTAACTTATTTAACATAAAACTAAATTGATTTCGATTTTGGTTCCATGAATTGAGATATTGGTGGAATTCGTATGTCTTCATACCGTTTGTAGAAACTAAGAGAAACAAACTTTCTAAACCCGATTCGTTCTCGTTCAATCTTATGTCGAATTGCATGTTGTCCGAAACAGTCGGTTCAAGTGGAACACAATAAACAGTCGCGATTTCTGGTTGGATTGTGTCGGGAATCGTGCTAATGCTGAAGTTAGAGGGGATTAAATTATGACCCGTGATAACAACGCTATAATTTTCGTACGGTCGATCAGGCAGCCTAACGACAACTTGACCGTTCTCGTCGGCATATTCCGTATGGTAGCTACCGTTAGAAGATTTAAAATGGACTCGGGCGTATGACACAAGTTCAGAATTAACGTTTCTAATTGTTGTGTTTATCATTTGACCTGAGAAATAGTAACCTTCAAATGGATTTTGAGCAAACATGGGTTCTTTGGTGTAAATATCGACTATCGGATCTCCAAGCAAGTTATACGACAGAACGTTTTTTCTCTCATACTCCAATCGAATCGAACTTCTTATAGGATGGTTGTCATTTGTAAAAAGAGGACTCTCTAAATACGCTACTTTAGAATCGAATAAAGCTTGACCTTGCCGAAACTTTTTCTCCTCAAAAAATTGTTGCCAAAATAACTTAGCATTGCCCCTATTAAGCATCTCCAAATTATAATCTTCCTGCCAATACCAAGTTACACGAAGCCCTCCAATAAATCCAATGGCACCGGAGTTCATTTGTTTAATAAGAATTTCTCCAATGCTATCGTCACCCATATCGTATGAGGATGTCGTGCACGCGTCGGCGTAGAATAAAGAGGGCATGTACGCATTACTGCTTGCTGAAGCATCGTAGTCATGATAATATTCTGTGCCGCTTTCATCAGTTAACAAATGTGGATCCGCATGACCAGCAAATAACACTGTAGAATAACCGGAATTAAATTCGTCAATAAAACTTGTAGCAGTAAGTGGACTCAGCAAATTTGGGGGCGGTGGAAAGCTTGGCGTAAAAATAGAAGTTGTCTTTGTTAGATGGGTAAAGTTACTTTCTGAAATTACGTAATTTTGCCAAATATATTCTGTAAGACGAGCTTCGTCTTCGTTTGTGATTACTTTAGTAGGATCAGTATGATTTATAAAATAACTTGAAATTCCTCCCGCTAATAACATTTGATTCATCCAACTACCTACATTGGGATTGCTTTCGTATTTGAGTGTTTTATTAATCATGTTCGCTAGCTCGGATGGATTACTCGCTGGGAGTCTGCCAACATATACATCTGGAATCCATTGTATCTCGTCAATTCCGTTATCGTTATATACTTCGGATTCCCCGTAATTTCCATCTCCATCTTCGTCCCAAGTACCCGAAAGCGCAGAATAATAAAAATCTGTAGGTTTTAAAGTGCTTGAGCCAACTTTCTCTGTGTCGTGATATACAACCGTATCAGGATTATATGTGTATCTTATGGGAATTAAACTCTCTTCGGCGTCCCCGGCTAAAAGAACCCATCGAATGTTTTCTCGTTCGGAAAAATCTTTTATCATGTTCCTAATCTTTTCAGGAGTGTCAACACCGTCGTATTCGGAAAAATTCGAAAGAATTTGAGTTTTTACTCCAATACTATCCCTCCATTCTTTCAAAGGTTTGACCGCGTCAATATATTGACTGTCGTTAGGAGTAATAATTATCATTTCCGTTTTAGGGTAGCTCCAAGAAATTTGATTAATAGCAGGAAGATGATTGAGATCGAGCGTAGAGTTATAATCGTTAAGAAGTATTGCACTTGCGATAACTGATCTATTGTTTTTAACAAACGCTTGAGAAAGAGATAAAACCGAGGGAAAAAACAAAATCACTAACAAAACTATAGAATTTCTTCTTTTCATAGGATTAGGTTTCTTCATTTTAGAACCCGATTATCGTAACCTTTAGATAAATAATATAATAGAGTTATTTAAATTAAATCGTTTAGTAAATAAAGTTATGAATAAATGTTTAAATGTGCGCAGTTATAAAGTAAATTGTATTATAAAATAATCAGTATAAAGTGAATTTATCCACGAAAGATAATACATAATTTAAATTACATTTAAATAGAGCTTGTTAAGAAAGATAAAATCTTCGTTTTTCCGTTCGAAATTTACAATTTGATCGGGAGAAAAAAAAAGAATTGAAATAGGTAAAATCAAACCATGACTCCTGTTGCCACTCTGGATTTTTGTCTTTTGGTAGCGTGTATTGCACGCTCATTTCGCCCTCCTCCCCCTATTTTATTTCTGACCTTGTATTAGGTCTCGGCGACAGGAGCCATCCTTTCTTTTCAATAAACCGTGAAAAAAATGACTGCACCAAAGTTTGGAATAAGCTCATTAATCGCTGGGAGTTTGGGAGTAATACTACAGTTTCCTTTTTCTCTAATCTACTAAATAAGGGCTATTGAGTATACAGGCAATATTCTGTGGTTTAGAGACCCAGAAATTGAGTTAATTCTCTTTTTTACTGACGTTCTGTTAATTGTAGCAGTGATCCTTAGCGTAATTAGAATAAGATGGGATGTTTCTAAAGGTCATGCAAAGTGTGGATTGATAATTGGAATCATCGGGACGCTCCGGTTAATTCCTGGTTTAATCCATTCTTTTGTTAGTCTGATAAAATTTATTTCGGCTTAAATAAATATATAGAAAACTCTTCGCGAAATTATAAAATATTTCCTTTTTTGCAGCATAAATCGAGATAGATATATTTTGATATTAAATTAAAATATATGTTAAGAATCAGTTTAAGTATAATTTTTTTAGAATAGTAAAAAAAAAAAAAAACAATTTTTCTTAATTATTTGGCTCTTCACTAATATCTATGGGTTTAGCAGGCTTCTTTCCGATTATAACCCTTAAAAGACCGTTTGTCATTTTAGATGTTATTTTATTTTCGTCAGCATCCGCAGGAAGTGGAACATCCATGTTTACGTCTATAAATCTAAAACCTTTAAACATAAATGGAAAACCTTCCTTTTTAGGTTCTTCAGTG
>JAGXNZ010000207.1 GCA_019894655.1 Promethearchaeota archaeon
ATATTTGAATAACTGTTTTAATGACAATTTATTATCTTTTAAAAATAAAAGAGAATTTATTCTATCTTTTTACAAATTTCTTCAATTTTTTCTACAGTTTGATCAATTATTTCATCTGTATGGAGTATACACATATAGAATCTGCTTCCCGCAACAGATATAATTTCTTGGTCCACTAACGCTGCTCCTATTTGTTCCATAAATTTCTTCCTCAATGGTAATTGCCCTACTTGATCGGGTATGTCAAAGCTTAAACCAAAGAGACATGATGTATGAAAATGAAGGGTTCCACCTAAATTGTATGAAAACCAGGGTAATTCATATTTTTCAAATACTTGATTTAATCCATTAGCTAATCGAGCTCCAGCTTTTCCAGCTAATTCCGTTGCTCTAGTTTCTTCGACTAATTTAATAGCATGATAGGTAGCAGCACATGTTAATGGGTTCGCTGCTAGTGTGCCGCCGCTATAAGCTCTTTTTCCACCGCCCACTCCTGCAGCGCAAAATTTCATATATTCTTCTTTACCACCAATTCCTGCGCTTGAGGGATACCCATGGCCAATAATTTTACCAAACACAGATAGATCCGGTTCATAACCATAATAAGCTTGACCACCGCCCATATGTAATCTAAAGGCACATACAACTTCATCGGAAATCAAGAGAGTTTTATTTTCATGACAAAGTTCTTCCACTTCTTTATTAAAACCAGGTCTTACTGGATTAGCTCCTGATTCTCCCCCCATAGGTTCAATTATAACGGCAGCTACTTTTCGCTTCTCTGCAAACATTTGCCGTAATGTTTCAATATCGTTTGGAGGACAAGAATCAGTGAACTTAAATACACTTTTTGGTATTCCATGCGATTCCAATAGTTTTGTTCCAGGAACGTGCATATCGTAAACCAATTGATCTGACCATCCATGATAACTGCCACCTATCTTAATAATCCATTTGCGATTTGTAGCAACTCTGGCAATCCTTATAGCAAGCATATCGGCTTCTGTTCCTGTTTGGAGCCATCTAATTACTTCACAAGATGGAAAATGTTTCTGAAGTTCTTCAGCAGCAAGGTATTCATATTCGTTAGTTATTCCATGACATGGTCCAACTTCTCGTATAACTTCAATAATCTTTTCCGTCAAAATCGGATGATTATGACCAAGGATAATAGGTCCTCCGTCCATTAAATAATCAGTAAGAACGACACCATCTACAGTTTCCATGTAACAGTCAAAAACACGCTTACTAGCTAGCGGGAATGGATAGTTAAAGGCAAGGTTATGTTCAACACCTCCCGGGATTATTTTTCTTGCTCTCTCAAAAGCCGCTTTTGATTTCGCATGATTCTTCTCGTACCTTTCTAATATCGCTTTTAAATCGTTTGGCTTAAATTTGCTAATAGGCAAATCAACAATATTTTTAATTTTCGCTATTTTTTCCTCATATTCCATTATAAATCAACAACTAATACCATAATTTCCTTAATTTGAGTAAAAGAAGTAAAACTAATTAATTTAATTAGAAAAGCTCTCGACGGAAAATTAAATTTGTCTTTTGTTATCTTAAACTTATAATCTAAAAATTTGGTTGGTAAACTATTTGATAGGTTTAATCAGTTTATACTCAATTAACGATTCTAATGCGCTGATAATTTCATCTTCGTTTTTATCAGTTTCCCTTTCAAGGATATCCATCAGTTTAAAATGGCTTTTCTCCTTTAAAATCAAAAATATTATGTTCATAATTTGGAATTCAAATTTGGAAAGGTTTAACTTCTTTTTATATGTTAGAAGCTCAGATTCTTGAATATTAACTTTGAATGGATCTTTGTAATAAATATCAAAATACTCATAGATTAATGGTTGTATGATTGTATCAAAACTTCTAAGATCATTGTTCCAATTCTTTAATCTCTCTGCTATTTTTACATAAAAAGCATAACTAAAATGTAGTAATATTTCCTTTAAGCGTTTAGAAGATTTGGATTTTAAAATAAGGACAGTTCGTAATTCTTCCAC
>JAGXNZ010000208.1 GCA_019894655.1 Promethearchaeota archaeon
AGAATTCTGGAGGTTCTAATCCCGATTCAATAGTAATATTTCTTAAAATTTTTAATTCTGGATATTTTCTTGAAATGGCACTCCGAATTTGAGGAATGTGTCTTTTTAAGCTTTGAGCCGCTTTTTTCCCCATCCAGACATACATCCGCTTTAGGTCTGAAATATAAAAGATCAAAACATTGAAGAGCGTTAAGTTATTGAATAAATTTTTTTGGGCTACTTCCTCAAAGCTACCTGAATAATTTAACTTAAAAGTTATGACATTAGAACTCATCTCTACAATCACTTAAGGATCAATACTATTTCAATTTACTTTTTGAAAAAAGAGAAAAGCGAAAATAAAATATTAAAAAATTTTAGTTTGAGTAATTAGAAGCTCTACTCGTCAGAACTTTCTATAGGCTTCTTTAGCATTTTATCTGGGATAGATGTTACTTCTGCTCGTTTTCCTTTTAAGAGTTTTGAACTTTTAGCTAATTCATTCTGATATTCTCCTTTAAATGCTTTTTCTCTAGCAGTTATATCAACTCTTGGACTATTTGTTTTTTTCAGTGTTTTACGATATTTTCTCACTTTTCTGACAGGTTTAGGGTATTTAAATATTTTCTGATATAAATAGAGGTAAGTTAAAGCACTAACTGTTACTATAGATGACATAATCAGCAAAATCACCCACAAGAGAAATTCTTCTGTGGGTCTAAACACCGTAATAATGACTTCGTAGCGATCAAAAGAATAATCATCACCTGCAAAAGCAGTAATAGTAATTGTATGAGATCCATCAGGTATATTTGATATTACTCCTTCGTATATTCCATCGTTGTTGCCATCTGTTAATACACCCTCACCAAATTGCCAGCGGTATGAAACACTAGCATTTAAGATATAACCCCCAAAATCTAAATCATTAAGAATAATTTTTAAATCGGCAGATTGACCGGGACTGATATTAATGGTTGTAAACCCTGAAAAAGTGCTAATGTTAGTCCTTATTCGTTTTATATCCAATCTAATGTTAATTGTTTTTAATTGGTAATTACTTCTCTGTGCCACTACTGTCAGTATCCTTACCCCTATATCTAATTGTCTTGTATCTAATAATAATGAATAATGTTCTGAACCAAGATTTTCGGCAAACGAGATTGACAAACCCTCACCAAGAAGTTTCACGTCAGCAGTATCAATAAAATTACTTAGTAAATCTGAATATTTGATTGTAATATTTATTGATGATCCTATAGGTATTTCTAAGAAGGGGTCCACTGTTTGATTATTACCATTGAGAAAAAGTTGAAGGCTAGTTTTTCTTTCGGTGATTTCGACGGTTACTTGAGCAGGTTGTGATTGGTAATTGTTTTTAGTTGCAATAATATTTAGAATATCAATTCCTTGCCCTAGAACACCTGCATTTATAGTATAATTATATTGTTCTAAGGAGGGATTTTCTGTAAAATTCCCATGTCCTAACAATTGTATCGAAGCATTGACAAGATGCGTACTAGTTATTAAATCTCTGTATTTAACCGTGATGTTGATAGTTTGCCAAACTTCCACAGTAATATAATTATTTGGATAAGTAGCTCCATTTAATAATACTACCAAAGTACTACCTCTCGCACCGATATATAAAGTTAAACCTGTTGCCGAAGAACTATAGTTTTGTAATTGTGCCGAAACTGTGAGAAATATGGCACCAATTGTTAAAACGGAAGTATTTATAATTAAATCATATTGTTGATAGATAAGATTTTCATCTAAAATATCATCAAGTCCTCCTCCTATAACTCTAGCAGTTGCTCCACTAATAAAATAGCCCGAAATTTCATCCCTATAGCTAAATGATATGTTCAACAATTCTCCAGAAGTAAGAGTTATACTCCTAACTGAAGTTTTGTTAAAGCCGTTAAGAAAAATGTTATTTATATATGTTTCCCTTTCAGTAATTTCAATCTTAATTAGGATATTTTGCGCTTCATAGTTTGGTTCATTTACATCAATTCTTAGGGAATGGATTTTATTTATTTCATATAAAGAACTATTAAACTCCATATTATAAACACCCGGGGATACCATGGTTGTTGACGATTCTCCAAGCCAATTACTTGTAGGAGTTGTAGTTATGCCATTTCCAGTTAGAATTTCAGTGTAGTTTAAATGAATGGTGAAATTTTCATTCCATGCGACCGGTAAATATGGAAATTCCTCAGCTGTGAGTGAAGTACTAAGCACGAGATTTATCGTAATAAGAGCAGAATTATTTTGATATAAAGATGAATTTGCGTATATTGTAAGCAAATTGTCCCCAGCACTACCCCCTGTAGTATTAAAGTCCAACAGAACATAAAAACCCGGACTTATTTCATTAAAATATTCTTTACTCCCTAAAAAGTTATCCATGTAAACTAAAGCTCCTCTTATTGCATTTCCATTTTCTATATCATTAAAAGATACTATAAGATTGATTGTATCGCCTTCAAAAATGTTAGAATAATAACTTTGATCAGGAGTAAGTGTTGAGAAATGCTTAACTGTAAAAATTTTTGTGATAATACCCGTTTCATTTAATCCAAATGATGAATAGGAATTATTCCACGTAATTATAGCTGTATATTCTCCGACTTCATAATCTGGAGGAGTCGTAGGAATCTGAAAGAAATCAAAGAATATATTCCCTGAAGCAGCACAGAACTTATATTGGCTTTGATCTCCCCATATTGTCCCATTTGGAAATTTGATTTGTAATAAAGCTTGAGTTTGAGTTATATAACTCGAAAATAAAGGACTTAATGTTACCGCAGCTGTGAAGTTTATGTAATCCCCACTATAAAATACATTCTCAGAAGACCAATCTAATGGACCAGGACTAATAGTCGTGTTTTTAAAGATATTTAAGGAGCTTAAATGATTTGGAGAAATCGCTTCAAATTTCCAAAATCCATCTGGGGTCGTTGAAATCGTGTCAACTGGAATTATAAGAACTCCCGCGGTTGAATTATCGCATAGAGCCAGTCTATTTGTGGTCGGTTGTTGCGGTTCAGAAACCCATGTTATTGTTAGATCGGTCGGAAATTCAAGTTTCATAGTTGTCTCTTCGTATCCCGTAGGAACTGCAAAATAAGCGTAGCACTCCCAATTAACTATGCTATTGTTCTCTGTTGAAAAACGTGTACCTTCAGATACAAAATTAGTATCATAACTCGTTTCAGGTGTATTTTTATGAGCAAATAGGTTTAAATCAGCACTAAGTTCAATATCATAAGAGCCTAAATTCCAAGTATCATCACTACTGAAGTTCGTAAATACTTTAGTACTTTGCCAATCTCCTGTGAGTTCCACAATACCTTTACCCCAATCAACATCTGAAACACTAGTATTATTTACTTTTAATTGAATTTGACTTGGTTTTACCTCAGCTTTTACGATTAATTTGACATCGTCAATAAAAAGTGTTTGGTTTTCAATATGATTAAAACCTTGAGAATAACTTGCAGAATCTGCAACATATTCTAAACTAAATTCAATTGGCATCGTTGAACTATTCATAGGAAATGTGTAAATATTAGATTGATTAACCCATACTGATTGAGGTATGCTAAAGCTTTGCCAATTTCCTTCTCCAAGTTGCTTTAAAGAATAAGTTCCACTACTAAAAATTGGTTGATTGTTTAACGATACAGCAAAGTCCCATGAGTTAAAGTTAGCGAGATAGTACGGGTTGATCTCGAATTGTAATTTACTATCTAACACAGTTCCTCTAGGAATTACAATAGTACTATTCCACCAACATTTATCATTTTCATTATAATTATAATATCCACTGAGTACACTAGGATTTCCATCCATTCTTAATTCTAAACTATCATGCCCATCGCTAGGTGCATAACCACTATCGAGATAATTTCCACTCATAGGGTTTGGAGTGGCTCCATCATTGAAGTCAAAAGTCCAATTTTGAAAGCTATTTGAGATATCAGCCGTATCGTCTTCTCCTGCTGCATATGTACCATCATCGTTACCAAAATTAAAGGTACCATTATTCCAGTTTCGTGAATCGTATAAATTATTTATATCTGCTTTTAAATTATATCCTATCCAATCGATTCCTAAAGGTACGTCTAGTAGATCATATGAGTCGTTTCCAAAATTTACTGGCATGTTACTATCTGTCCTATTCGCCCAATGAGTTACATTCCATGCATCTCCTATGTCAGTATAGATATTATTAGAAGTAAGGTCATTATTCTTGGGTTCTTTAAAAACTTCATCAATAAGTTTTCCATTTAAATTATTTGAGACGTAATTAACATTTGTTATAGCTACGCTTACTACGAAAATGCTTAAAAGAGTCACTAGAGCGTACAACTTCTTCTTTCTAATTGTTTGTAAATTCATATTCTTTATACCTATTTTTAAGTTTAAGACCGATTATAAAATCTTAATAAAAATTGTTAATATTAATTATTAGTAAAATTATGCTTTTAAATTAATTTACCTATGTTTATTCGATATAATAAGAAAAATGTAAAAAATAGTTAAAATAAAATAAAAAATTCTAGAAATTTGTTATTTTGGTAATACTCCTTCTTTATTGTCAAGTAATTTATCTCTCAAAATTTTTCCATTCATCGAAGCGCCTTTTAAGAGCTTATCAGTCTTTTTCAACTCACTATTGTAATTTTTGCCAAATGAAGTCTTTTGACTAACAATACCAACTCCCGGTGTTTTATCACTAGATAATGTTTTTCTGTATTTTCTTACTTTTCTTACAGGAACCGGAAATCTCCATACTTTTATGTAAGCTATCAAAATCCCTGCCAAAACTAATGTAGCTATGGATGCTATAATAAACAACCCACTGAAGATCCAGGGTTCATCTACAGGATCGGGGAAGAATAGTAAATAAGAAATTTCGAGTGATATATTTGTAATTGAAATAGTAAAATTATCCGTCAAGGGAAATTCATCTGCTATAAACATTTGAAGTGAAATAGAAGTATTAACATCCTTCAAAATAAGATATCTAACATCATATCCGCCGATCTTAGCCTCATTAAAGGAGAAACCCGCCCCACTTAGCTTAACAGTCTCTAGAAGTGAATTATTATTAATAAAGATGCGTATTTCAGAATTAGGGGATAAACTTGATGACCATAATTGATTAATTTTATAGTCAAATTTGAGAGTTCCTCCCGTAATTTGGAGATTATTCCCACTAAACACTTTTCCGGTGTTTTGATGCCAGGAAACAGTCGAAAATTTGTTAATCTTTTTTTGATAAGTAAACGAGAGATCACAAGATTTTATATATAAATAATTCCACGTATCCCCATCGCTAAGCCTGTTATCTTCACACCAAATTCTTACTCCTAATGTAACTGTGAAATTATGATTATCTGTAGACAAAACAGAAGATAGATAAAATATTAAATCTTGTTCTGAAACATTAATCATATATGTATCCGGCATAAGGTGAGGATTACTTGCTGAATCTTGACCTATATTTACAGTTTGATTATACGCTACTTCATAGACCTTACTTTTAAATAAATCAGAAATTATCACATAAAACTTTACATAATCATAAGTACCATAATCTGTCATTGAATCACCAGGGCACTCTACATTAGTATTGGCACTTGCATTAACAACAGCAGTTAAACTAGCTGAAGTTATTACATAATCTGACATGCTTTCATCCATAGTCAAATTTCTATCCCAATGAACGCTGGGAGTTTGATCTGCCAGTTCATTCCATGAATGACTTACATAACAACCGCCACTGTTTATTGTGGAAGTATCTGGTAAGTTTGGAAACTCGGGATTATTCACCCTTGTCCAATTTGAACCATCAGGTGTACCCGAAATAACTGAAAATTGTTTTTGTTCACCAGATATTTCATAATTTGCTTGGCCAGAACTAGTTGAAGCACTTACATCATTTAAATCTCCTGTTGTTGAACTCTTCCAGGGCTCTACTGGTGAGAAATCACCATTAATTATGGTTTCATTTAGATAATCTTCCGTATACGAACTTCTTAATCCTCGAAATTCGTAATCTTTAGAATCTGCGTTGTAAAAGTTGCTAACACTTAAAGAACTTACGCACAATAAAAGTATAGTAATGAATATATAAAGACTTCTCCGATTAACCTTAAATTTATAGCTATTATTCAAGTCTAAGTCTCACCTCCACTTGAATCTGGTTTTGAAATCTCAGAGATCTTCTCAATCTTCCCCCCTGCAGTTTTTTGAGGAGATTTAGATTTTAATAAGCTAGTCGATTTCCCAATTTCTTTACCATATACCTTCTTAAAGGCAGCATCTTGAGTAGTTATACTTCTTTTAGGACCCTCAGAATTTTTCAGAGTTCTCCGATATTTACGAACCTTCCTTACAGGTAAAGGATACTTAAATATCCTCTGATATAGAATAAGATATGAACCTAATAATCCTCCCGCAACTGCAGCAAGTATTAACAAGAGTCGAAATATCTCAGGCTCACCTAAGGGAACAGTAGTAATTTCGATATATGAGATGTCTAAATAAACATCGTCTATAGAAATAGTAATTGTGCGATTAAGAAGAAATTCATTTGCTATATAAATTTGAATCGAAGCTTGAATTTCTATATTTAATAATATCAATGTCGTAACATCAAAACCACCCAGTTTTGCATCTTTAAATGTCTCATTTGCCAAGCTTAATCTTATTGTTTCTTCATGGGAATTACCATTTAACAATACTTTAATTTCAGAAGTTGGAGATGAACTTGTGGGCCATGGTTGATCCACTTTATATCTAAATCTTAAATTAGCATCAGTAATTTGAATGTTTTCACCACTAAGGCTTTCTCCTTCTTGATTCCAAGAAATCTTCGTAAATTGGTCTATCTTTTTCTCGTAGGTAAAGTTTAAATCACACGATTTAATTCTAAGAGAATCCCAACGATCACGATCATAATTGAAATTATCAATGCATTTTATTCTAATGCCTAAAATTACTTTAAAGTGAAAACTATCTCTCTCAAAAAGAGAAGTAAGATAGAATATTAAAGACTCTTCTACAACTTTTTCCATGAAACTATCCGTAATATTACTTATTTCTGGAGAATCCTGTCCTAAATGCACAGTCTGATACCAAGCTATTTCGTAAGTTTCACTACCTCCCAGATCGGAAATTAAAACGTAAAATCTCGCAGAATCATAGTCTCCTGGTTGATCAACAGGATCGTCTCGACTATCTACTCCATAATAAGGTTGTGGACTAGATGCGCCACCAGGTGAGGTTGTTACTGATGCATTATATATCGTCGAGATGGAAGCAGAAGTAATAACATAGTCTGACATATTTACAGGCATCGTAATAATTCTTTCCCAATGTACGCTGGGTGCTTGTTCGGGATCAGTTGGATCAATCCATGTATGATTCGCTTCACATCCATATTGATCAATTCCATAGTAATCCGGTAGTATTGGAAAAGCAGGATTGGTCACATTTTCCCATATTTCCGATGTAGGAATTCCAGATATATTCGAGAATGTTCTTTTATCACCTGTTATGTTAAAATTAGCTTGCCCATTGCTGATATACGCCTCTGTATCTGTTATATCGCCTTCTTTTGAGGAAAACCAGTGAGAATCAGAGTTAAAATTAGAATTATTCAACCAGGGTTCGTCATCGTGGATAATTTCTGCTGAGGTATAGATTTTTGTGTTATTAGTTTTAATTTCTTGGGTATAATTTTGAGAATTAATGAGGAATACACTAATTGATGGCAATAAAATAGCGAGAATAATGACAATAGCAAATTTCTTGTTTCTAATTTTTACCATAATTTTCATGAATTTCACATTAGTTATAATTTCAATGATTAAAATTTAAGAAATTGTTGGGTATAAATATAATTCATCTTACTTATATTTTTTAATACTTTAAAAATTGAATTTCATCATTTATCTATTTTTGTCTTCTTAAAAAATAGAAATTAATCCTCAAACCCAATTTTTTTCACTTATAATTTAAATTATAAATTTCTTAGATATAAATAAGATTAGCTAGACTTATAATTGTTGATTACATAAAAATTAAATTTTAGAATATTGTTTTTTTTATTGATTAAATTTATTTAAATGAATTACTTAAGACTTAATTATAATATTACAATTTAATTATTTAAGCTATAAAAAGATCGAGATGAACCAAAATGATTCAAGGAATATTAACATTTCAGTTTAAACTTAATCAGGATGAGACTTCTGGTGAGATTAATCCCGAATTTAGTCCTATTCAACTGGTATTTTCGAATAACAAGTTCGAGGAAAATGATTTTTCCGGATTAATCATTGAAAATGATATTTTTGCCAATTTTTACCAACATACTGTTGGGATTTTCAGTGCAAAATATGGATTTAGTAATTTTTATACGGGTCACTTAAAAGACACACCCTACCAAGTATCTTCATACTTCAAACAATTAGCGGATGGCACCCAATATCTAACGATATCGTTGTTTGAATTAGATGACGAAATTGAGCTATTTGAAGAAATAATAAAAGATATGGCTAAAAGATTAGACACAATTTATGAAAAATTAACTAAAGCTTCAAATACAAGACAATTAGATTTAATATCAAATGTTAACATACGTCTTAAAAATGAGTTAAAGTATACGATTTTTCAAATTGAACGCTTAAGCCAACTGGATAAACTTCAGAAAGTAGCATTAATCTACAATAGTAATGAAAGGCTCAAAATATTGGAGGTTCTAAGGGAAAGACCTTTAGCTAAAAGTGAAATAAAGACCACCATCGAAAATTTGAAGCCTACTGCAAACATTGATATTTTATTGCGTCCATTTCTGGAGCTCAATTTAATTAGGCGGGATTGGATAAAGGGAGAGAAGGATAGGAAAACAGGAGTTATAACTAATCAAGGTGAATATGTGTTTTTAGTCAAAGATATCATTTTCGCACGCGTTCCAAATGAAAATCTTCTTAAGCATTTTAGGGAAACTAATAACGATCTCTTACCGTTGTTTAAACAAAAATCTTTAGATTTCTTCAATGATTACGATCCCTTCGAGGAACCCATCGAGAATACAATGAAATTAGCGTCAATATTGTTAAATCCAGATGTTTATGATTTCTTCATCCTAATGCGTTCAAACCATTATCCGTTAGATAAGATACCCAAAATCTTTTCAGAGTTCGCTGTTACAGAGATTTTGCTTGATAATTTGAAGAAATTGAACGTAATAACCGAAATTAAAGACCAAAACAAGAGGAGTTGGATTTGCTTACTTACGGATATAAAGCCTTTAACCATTTTTCCAGAATATTTACTACCCAAGATAAGAGAGGCTTTTAGAAAAGAAGATGAAGAAGGTAAAATTACTTTTGAAATCGCTAAAAAAGCTTTAAATTTATTAGAAGTTTCATTTCCAGAAAAAGTTACGTTTTAAATTTGAAATAATATCAAAGAGATGAATAATAAATGTATTTGTTTAAAGAAAAGGAAGAAGTTGAAATTCCATATACGTGTAAATTGTGCTTAAAAGAAATTCCTTTCAAAATAACTAAAAAGGAATATCAAGAAGTTACCCGATTTCCTATAACCAAACAATTAACACACGGTGACCCTGCGCACAAATTAATAGTTAATTTTAATCAATATTTGGAAGTTGAAAATTTCGAAATCGAAGAAATCCTTCAAAAAGAAGAAGTAACTTATTCAGAAGAACTCACGAAGCAAGTATTAAGTGAGATCGATCTTACTGATGACGAGATTGAACTTTATTTCCGAATTACGGGTCGTGAAGCAGTGAGTATTGGTG